>CABUJN010000057.1:0-10793 GCA_902491935.1 uncultured Collinsella sp. | reverse complement strand
GTGTACAGGCTCCCGGTACGCACGTACGCAGCAATTGCCATCAATGCGCCATATAAGTGGCGATCAAGTTCGCATAAAGCGACCTTGGTTTCGCAAAAAAAGCAGGATACCATCACCACGATGATGCCCTGCCTTTGTTCGTTCCTGTTTACCGTTCCGAGTAGTCCTTCCGCAGAATTTACGATAAAAAACGTACCTGAACCCTTTCTCGTAAAGAACCGGGTTCGAGTACGAACTGAATGGTGGTGCAATAAAAAACCACCACAAAGGTGTTGCTCCCTTGTGGTGGTTTTGGGTTAGAACTAGAGGGTGTGGCCGTAGGCGTTGGCAGCCTTGATGGCGGCGGCGAATTTTTCGTCGGTGAAGGGCTCGGGGTTTCCCTGCTTCCACTCGTTGGTGGCGTGCGCGTATTCGCACAGGGCCGGGATATCTGCCTCGGTAAGGCCAACCTGCTCAAGCGTTACGGGCAGCCCCATCTGCTTGTTAAAGGCGGCGTAGCGCTCAAGGTTCTCGGTATCGCCCGTATAGGCAAACAGTACCAGCACGCCCAGGCTAACGACCTCGCCATGCAGGTAGGTTCCCTCGCGCGGAATGCTGCAGGTGGCGTTGTAGAACGCGTGCGCGACGCTCGAGTTGTAGTAGTAATCGTTTTGGTTGGTCAGGTTTGAGACATAGCCCGTGTTGACCACGATGTCGAGCGCGATCTGCTTGACGGCCTCGCTCGACAGGTCCTGGCGTACGTCCTCAAGACCCTGGACGCCATAGGTAAACAGCGGCTCGGAACAGGTGTGAGCGAGTGCCAGGCCAAGACCGGCGGTGTGCTCCAAATTACCGGCGCTCGTGGCGTACTCGACCTCGGGCTGCTTGGACAGGGCATCGCCCACGCCGGCCCAGAAGTACTCCGCCGGTGCCTCGGCGATGATCTTGGGGTTGATGAAGATGTGCGCGGGTCGGTTGGGGTACGAATAGCCCTCGAGCGAGCCGTCGTCGTTGTAGACAACGGCAATGGCGGTCGCGGCGGAGCAGTTAGAACAGATCGTCGGGACGGTGAAGACGATCTTCTTGAGCTCGATGGCTGCGGTCTTCACGGTGTCGAGCGCCTTGCCGCCGCCGCATGCGATGAGCACGTCGGCTTCCTGGCAGGCAGGGGAGTTCACGACCTTGGCGATATTGGCACGCGTACTGTTGGTGCCATAGACGCGCGTCTCCAGGACCTCGACATCGGTACCTTCAAGTGCCGCCTCGATTCCCGGCAGCGCCGCAGCCAGGGCTCGCTTGCCGCCGATGATGGCGACTTTGGTCGCTCCGTACTCGGCCAGTGCTCCGGGCAGCTCGTCAAAGCAGTCCTCGCCGACGGTATAGTCGCTCATTCCAATCGTACGCATAGGTGCCTTCTTTCGTTCGATAGAGTGCTTTCAGGTATTTTGCTCCTAGAGAAAGGCTGTAATAGCGAGAAATTTCGAACGTATAAAACCAATGTTGAGGGTTTTTCGCCGGCGGCGACCGTGCTACCATACAGCGCATAAGCGTTGATGGGGACGAGTAGTCGGCCGTCCGCATGCTACAGAGAGCGGGGAGCGCTGAGAACCCGCGCATGCGACCGATGAAAATCACCCCGGAGCTGCGGTCCCAACGGACGTGCCGTGCAGGTTCGTCTTAGTAGACATCGCCGAGATGGTCGTCGATACAGGCCAGCCGAGTAACGGATGCGAGCGCGCGAATATGCGGGCGAGGGCATCTAAGCTGGGTGGTTAAGCGAAGAGCTTTTACGGGCAGGCTGCCCGTTTTGTGGCGCTTCGTCCCAGCTTGTAGGGACGGGCGCTTTTTTGGTGCCCAACGGGCGTGCGCGCCCACGACATGAAAGGGGTACCGTGGCAAACGAGTACAAGCAGACGATGAATCTGCCCAAGACCGGTTTTCCCATGCGTGCCGGTCTTTCCAAGTCCGAGCCCAAGCGACTCAAGGACTGGCAGGATAACAAGGTCTACGAGCAGGTTCTGAAGAAGAACGAGGGTCACAAGAAGTTCGTGCTGCACGACGGTCCTCCGTACGCCAACGGTCCGATCCACATCGGCCATGCCATGAACAAGATCTCCAAGGACATGATCAACCGCTACTGGATGATGCAGGGCTATGAGGTTCCCTATGTCCCCGGTTGGGACTGCCATGGTCAGCCGATCGAGCATAAGGTCGAGGAGAAGCTCGGCACCGAGAAGTTCAACCAGACCCCCACGGCCAAGATCCGTGAGCTCTGCAACGAGTTCGCTGTCGAGAACATCGAGCTTCAGAAGGCTGGCTTCCGCCGTCTGGGCGTGCTCGGCGACTGGGACAACCCCTATCTGACGCTCTATCACCAGCATGACGCCGCCGATATCGAGGTCTTCAAGGCCATGTTCGATAAGGGCATGATTTATCGCGGCCACAAGCCGGTTCACTGGTGCAAGCACTGCCACACCGCGCTGGCCGAGGCTGAGATCGAGTACTCCGATGAGACGAGCCCGTCCATCTTCGTGCGCTTCGAGATGACCTCCAAGCCCGCCGGTCTCGAGAATTTCGACGGCCCGGTTGACTTCATCATCTGGACGACCACGCCGTGGACCATTCCCTCCGACCAGGCAGTTTCCCTCAAGCCCGGCGCCGCCTATGTCGCCGTTGAGCACGAGGGTCGTGCCGAGGTCATGCTCGAGGACCTGGCTCCCAAGTGCTGCGAGGAGTTTGGTTGGGAGTACACCCCGGTTATGGTCGACGGTAAGCCCTATGTGGTTCCCGCCGAGACCTTCCACCACATCCACTACAAGCAGCCGATCTTTGACGGTGTTGAGGGCGTGGCGCTGCTGGCCGATTACGTCGGTGTCGATGACGGTACCGGTATCGTCCACAACTCGCCCGGCCACGGCGTCGACGACTACTTTGCCTGCCTCAAGGAGGGCATTACCGACATCTGCATGCCGGTCGATGATGACGGCAAGTTCTACACCGGCGAGGAGTTTGGCACCGGTGGTCCCTTCAGCGGCATGGATACCGATGAGGCCAACCCGCACATCATCGAGTTCCTGCGCGAGCGCGGCACCCTGGTCCTCGAGAAGAAGATCACGCACAGCTATCCGCACTGCTGGCGCTGCAAACACCCGGTGCTCTTCCGTGCTACTGACCAGTGGTTTGTCTCGATGGACAAGACCGGCTTGCGTGAGCAGGCTGGCAAGGAGGTTCGCGAGAACGTCAAGTGGTATCCGGCTCACGCCGCCAACCGCATCGGCGCCATGGTCGAGCAGCGTCCCGACTGGTGCATTAGCCGTCAGCGCAACTGGGGCGTGCCTATCCCCAGCTACACCTGCGCCGACTGCGGCGAGAAGGTCATGAACGACGCTACGCTCGACGCCGTCATCAAGCTCTTCCACGAGAAGGGCTCTGACGCCTGGTTCACCGACGCTCCCGAGAGCTACCTGGGCGAGGCCTGCGTCTGCCCCAAGTGCGGCGGTCATCACCTCAAGGCCGATAAGGACATCCTCGACGTGTGGTGGGATTCCGGCGTGTCTTGGAAGGCCGTCTGCGAGTATCGCCCTGAGCTTGAGTACCCGGCGGACGTGTATCTTGAGGGCTCCGACCAGCACCGCGGTTGGTTCCAGAGCTCGCTGCTCACCTCGGTGGGTGCCAACGGCCATGCTCCGTACAAGGCGGTCGTCTCGCAGGGCTTCACACTCGATGGTCAGGGCCGCAAGATGTCCAAGTCGCTCGGCAATGTTATCGACCCCAATAAGGTCTGCGACGAGATGGGCGCTGATATCATCCGTCTGTGGGTTGCCTCCGTCGACACCAGCTCTGACGTCTCCATCGACCACGAGATCCTTGCTCGTACGTCCGATGCCTACCGTCGTTTCCGCAACACGCTGCGCTTCCTGCTCTCCGAGCTCGAGGGTCAGTTTGAGCCCGAGACCGACGGCGTCGCCTTTGCCGACCTGCTGCCGCTCGACAAGCTCATGGTTGCCCGCCTGACTCAGGTTCAGGCCGAGGTCGACGACGCCTACGCCAGCTACGAGTTCCCGCGCGCCTACCGTGCGCTTTATGACTTCGTGGTTACCGAGCTCTCCAACGTGTACCTCGACGCCCTGAAGGACCGTCTGTACTGCGACAAGCCCGGCTCGCTCGAGCGTCGCAGCGCCCAGACCGTGCTGGCCGAGCTCTTCTCGATGCTCATGCGCGACCTGCAGCCGATCCTGTCCTACACGGTTGACGAGGCCATGGCATATGCGCCCGCTGGCTGCGTCGATCACCAGAAGTACGCCGCGCTGCTCGATTGGTACAAGTCGCCCATCACGGTCGACGAGGCCAATGAGTTCGAGGGCGTGCTCGAGGCTTCTCTTGAGCTCCGTAGCGCCGTGACCAAGGCCCTTGAGGATGCCCGTTCTGCCGGCACCTTCACCAAGAGCCAGCAGGTTCGCGTCAAGGCGGTCGTTCCCGCAGAGATGTACGCGCTGCTGACCGGTGATAAGGCCGTCGACCTGGCCGAGTTCTACATCGTCTCCGATGTTGAGCTGACCCAGGGCGAGGAGCTCTCCGTTGCCATCGAGGCAGCCGAGGGCGAGTGCTGCGACCGTTGCTGGAACTACCGCACCACCGTTGGCGAGTACAACGGCCACGCGCATATTTGCAAGCGCTGCGCCGATGCTTTGTAGGTTACGGCGTTCGTAGAACGCCGTAACCTACCGACGCTGCAAACGCCCCTAAGCGGCAATCTGACGTTCAATCGTCGGTCGCGTACCAAAGTACGCTTCCCTCCTCTTTCACGTCACCTTGCTCGCTTAGGGACGTTTTCGCTGTTGGTGACGATAACGCGGCGTTTCCATTGCTGGAGCTAGAGGCTTTCTTTCGACTTGCGTTTTTAGTCGAAAGCTATTAAGCGACATTCCGTTATTCGGAATGTCGCTTTC
The DNA here is from genome assembly GCA_902491935.1 of uncultured Collinsella sp. GTDB lineage: Bacteria > Actinomycetota > Coriobacteriia > Coriobacteriales > Coriobacteriaceae > Collinsella. The sequence goes on along the minus strand of CABUJN010000057.1, from coordinate 5,865 downwards.
GTTTTTAGCTGGTTATTTCGCTTGCGTTGGTGGATATGTCGTGCGTTCTGCGTATGGCAATATAAGATAGTTCTTTGTATTAAACGTAATTCGATGTTCTTGAGGGTAGGGGATTGATTTGGGTCGTGCTGGGGATATGACGCCGCCTTTGCGTTGGCGGTTGGGTGTTGCTGGTGGGGTGGCGCTGGCTGTGTTGCTTGTTGACCAGCTGACCAAGCTTGCGGTTCGTGCCGTGGGCGACGCTTTGCATGTGACCGTTATCCCCGGTGTTATCGACTTTATGTTTGTCCGCAATATCGGAGCCGCCTTTAGCATGGGCGAGGGTCATGGCGTCACTTTCGCTGTGTTGGCGCTTGCGGTCATTGTCGCCATTGCCGTGTACTTGCTCCGTGCATCCCAGCTCGCCCATCTTGAGGTCGTGGGCATGGCGATGGTTGCGGGCGGTGCTATTGGCAACGCTATCGATCGTTTGGCCTTTGGCTTCGTGACCGATTTTATTGCCACCACCTTCATCGACTTCCCCGTCTTCAATGTGGCCGATATCGGCATTACCTTGGGCGTCGTGCTCGCCCTCTTCGGATACATGTTCTTGAGCCCCGCGGCCCGTGAGGTCGACGCGACCGCTGAGCTTAACGCCCGTGACGAGGCCCGCGCCAAGCGCAAGGCCCAGCAACGCGGGGAGCGTGCCCGCAAAATTCGCGAAAGGAACGAGCGCTAATGGCCGACATCCATATTCTTGTTGCCGACGATGCCGCCGGTCAGCGTCTTGACGCTTATCTGGGCGCCAATGACGGCTGTCCTACGCGTTCTGCCTGTGCGCATCTGATCGAGGGCGGCGCCGTCGCTGTCAATGGCGAGACCTGCCTGTCCAAAAAGTACGCCGTGCGAGCCGGCGACCGTATTTCGGTCGATTTGCCCGAGCCGCACGATCCCACCGATGTGATTCCCGAGGCCATCCCGCTCGACATTCGCTATGAGGACGATTATCTCATTGTGCTCTCCAAGCAGCGCGGCCTGGTGTGCCATCCTGCGCATGGTCATGAGAGCGGTACGCTCGCGAATGCCCTGGTCTATCACTGCGGTATCGACCATCTGGGCACCGTGCAGGGTGAGGACCGACCCGGCATCGTGCACCGCCTGGATCGCGATACCTCGGGCCTTATGCTCGCGGCAAAAGACGACGACACCCAGCGCGCGCTTCAAAATCTTATCCGCACGCGCACGCTCGATCGTCGCTATATCACGCTTGTCCACGGGCACATCGCCATGGACGAGGGCACCATCAATACCGGTATTGCCCGTTCCACGCGCGACCGCGTCAAGATGGCGGTTTCGGACGACCCCTTTGCCCGTCAGGCCATTACGACCTTCAAGGTGCTCGAGCGCTTTGATTCCACGCGTTTCGACGACGGCTACACGCTTGTCGAGTGCCACCTGTTTACCGGCAGAACGCACCAGATTCGTGTGCACATGCGCCATATCAACCACGCCTGCGTGGGCGATCCGCTCTACGGCAAGTGCGATGCGCGTGCCGATCAGGGTCTGACCAGGCAGTTCCTTCATTCCTGGCGCGTGGCGTTCGACCATCCCGTGACGGGGGAGCGCATTGAGTGCCGCGACGAGTTGCCCTGGGATCTCGCTGCGGTTCTTGACGATCTGGCTCCGCGCTCGCTCGGTCGCACTGCCGCCGGTGACGAAATCGTCTCTCAGCTCGGTCTGCTCGAAGCCTAGCCAGTATTAGGTGGTTTCTTGAACTCGGTAAGCCTGCGGTAAGATATACGGTTGTTTACGTAACGCGTTCTCGGGAGCCTGCATGCTCGCCTTTTTACAAACCAACACACCCATCGTGGTCTTCAACCAGATTGTCGTCACGCTGCTCACGGTCTGCTTTCTGTACCAGGTGGTCTTCTTTGTCATTGGCGCTCTTCGTGGCGAGGTCGCGCCTCCCAAGGCCAAAAAACTCCATCGTTATGCTTTCTTTATCGCGGCGCATAACGAGGAGGCCGTGATCGCCAACCTTGTTCGCTCCATCAAGGACCAGGATTATCCGTCCGAGCTTATCGAGGTCTTCGTGGTTGCCGACGCCTGCACCGACAACACCGCACAGCTCGCGCGCGAGGCAGGTGCCATTGTTTACGAGCGCAATGATCTTGCCCGTAAGGGTAAGAGCTGGGTCATGGACTTTGGCTTCGACCGCATCCTTAACGAGTATCCCGACACGTTTGAAGGCTACTTTATCTTCGATGCCGATAACGTTATCTCCCGCGATTACGTGTCCAAGATGAACGATGCCTTTGACCAGGGATTCCATGTGGTCACGAGCTATCGCAACTCCAAGAATTTTGGCAGCTCGTGGATCTCGGCAGCTAATGCTACTTGGTACCTGCGCGAGGCGCGCTTTCTCAACAACGCGCGTAATATCTGCAAGACTTCCTGCGCTGTATCGGGTTCGGGCTATCTCATTTCTGCCAGTGTTATCGAGGGCATGCACGGCTGGCAGTTCCACACGCTGACTGAGGACATTCAGTTCACCACGTTCTGCGCTATCCATGGCATTCGCATTGGCTATGCGCCGGCGGAGTTCTTTGACGAACAGCCCGTGACGTTTAAGGCGTCCTGGAAGCAGCGTATGCGCTGGACCAAGGGCTTCTACCAGGTGTTCTTTACCTACGGTAAGCACTTGGTCAAGTCGACGTTCCGCTATCATCGCTTTGCCGCCTACGACATGTTCATGACGATCGCCCCGGGTATGCTGCTATCGCTGATCTCGATGCTCGCTAATGCGACGTTCTTGATTGTGGGTGGCCTTTCGCATGGTTTCTTGGCTACCGAAGTCGAGATGCAGGCGTGCGCCGCTTCGCTCATTATGACCTTCGCCATGATGTATCAGACCTTCTTTATCCTGGCGCTGCTCACGACTATCTTTGAGTACAAGCACATTCACTGCGCGCAAAAGTGGCGTCTGGTGACTAACCTGTTTACCTTCCCGATTTTTATGTTCAGCTATATCCCCATCACGGTGGCCGCGCTGTTCCTGAAGGTCGACTGGGTTCCTACCCAGCATGCCGTAAACGTCACCCTCGACGAGGTCATGCAAGGCGCCAAATAACCACCACCAAAACCACCGCAAAGGGGACAGGCACCTTTGTGGTGGTTTTTGCTTTTGCGATGCAGCTCGAGGAGGTACTCGATGTTTTATATCCCGTTTTGGATTTGCATCTTTGCCGGCGCGGCGATTGATGCCCGTCAGCGACGTTTTCCCAATGAACTTGCCGGTGCGTGTGCGGTGACGGCGTTAGTGGGCGTTTGGCTCGACAAAGGCGTTAACACAGCGCTTGACCACGCGGGTCTTGCCGTCATTGTGCATCTTGCTCTCGTGCTGACTGAGTCCCTCTGGCGTCGTCTTCGCCAAATCCCGGGCATCGGCATGGGGGATGCCAAGGCGCTCTTCGCGCTTTGCACGCTCGACCCTATGGGTGGCATCGTGGCATTTGCCGTCGCACTCCTGGCTCTGGCCCTTTCCTGCCTCTTCACAAAATCGCGCTCCCTGCCATTGCTCCCGTTTTTAGTGCCGATTTTTGCCATAATCGAGGTCGTGGGCTGCACTTTGTAACCGATTGCGCATCCTTCTTAAGGAGCATGCCATGGAATCTAATCAAGAAACGGCCGTCATTAAGGCGCGCATGGACCGTATTCCCTCAGCGTTGTCGCCCGAGCTTGTCGAGCGCATTGCCGCCGATCGTGCTTCGGGCTATGTCAACCCGTATCGTTGCAACGATGATCAGGTCATTCGTCGTATTGATCGCACTACCGACAAAGGCACGCTTATGCGTCCGGCGTTTATGCGCGATACCGAAAAGATACTTCATCTTCCGGCTTACACCCGGTATGCGGGCAAAACGCAGGTCTTTAGCTTTCGTAGCAATGACGATCTGTCACGCCGCGGTTTGCACGTGCAGCTTGTCTCGCGCATTGCGCGCGATATCGGTCGCGCCCTGGGGCTCAATTGCGATCTGATCGAGGCGATTGGCCTGGGCCACGACTTGGGACACACGCCTTTCGGCCATTCCGGCGAGCGCTTCCTCAACGATATCTATCATGAGCGTACGGGGCGTTATTTTTTCCATAACGTGCAGTCGGTTCGCGTGCTCGACGCGTTGTATGGCCGCAACGTGTCGCTCCAGACGCTCGACGGCGTGCTATGCCATAACGGCGAGTACGAGCAGCGTGTGTTTGAGCTCTCGGACATGGGCTCCTTTGACCAGTTTGACCAGACGGTTGAGGATTGCATTGCCACGGGCTATAGCGCAATTGAGCATCTGCGTCCCATGACGCTCGAGGGCTGCGTCGTTCGCATCTCGGATATTCTTGCCTACGTCGGTCGTGACCGTCAGGATGCGATCGCGGCGGGCCTGCTGTCACCCGACGCTTTTGATGATGGCCGGGGCGGTGCCTACAACAGCTGGATCCTTACGCACGCTTCCATCGATATCGTGGAGCATAGCTATGGTAAGCCGCGCATCGAGATGAGCGAGGACCTGTTTGAGGAGATCCGCCGGGCCAAGCGCGAGAACTACGAGAAGATCTATAGCAAGGGCGGTATCGAAGGCGACTCCGAGGCGGAGCTGCGCGAAGCCTTCGAAAAGCTTTACGACCGTTGCCTGCAGGATATAAACGAAGGTGACGAGTCCTCGTATATCTTTAAACACCACATTTCTCGCATCGAGCAGCAGCTTTCCTACTACGATCGCGCCTATGCCTGGCAGGACGACAAGGATCAAGCCGTGGTGGATTATATCGCGAGCATGACGGACGGTTATTTCTGCGAACTGACGAGCAAGCTGTTCCCGGGTCTAAAGTTTCCGCATCGTACCTATATTAACGAACGGTAGTTCGTATTAATTCGGTATACTGTTAGTGGAAAACGTATTTGATTAATACACGGGATGGCTATGGACGACCTTTTTTCTGCTTCGACGCGCGAGCGTTCCTTTCAGAATGCGCCGCTTGCGGTGCGCATGCGCCCCAATTCGCTCGACGAGTACGTGGGCCAGCAAAAGGCCGTCGGTAAGGGTTCATGGCTGCGTGCCGCGATCGAGCACGACGTGCTTTCGAGCGTGATTCTGTACGGGCCTGCCGGTACGGGCAAGACGACGCTGGCCCACATTATCGCCAACCATACCAAGAGCGAGTTTGTCGAGGTCAGCGCCGTCACGGGTACCGTGAAGGACCTGCGTCGTGTAATTGATGAGGCCAAGACGCGCCTGAATACGTACGACCGCCGCACCATTCTATTCATCGATGAGATTCACCGCTTCTCTAAGTCGCAGCAGGATGCCTTGCTGCATGCAGTTGAGAACCGTACCGTCATTATGATTGGCGCTACGACAGAGAACCCGTACTTCGAGGTCAACTCGGCACTGCTCTCACGTGGTCGCGTCGTGGAGCTTGAGCATCTGAAGGATGAGGATATCGCCACGCTTATTGAACGTGCGCTTGAGGCACCGCAGGGTTTGAACGGTAAGTTCTCGGCCGATGAGGATACGGTCAAGACCATTTGCACGCTGGCAGCGGGTGACGCTCGCTCGGCGCTCACGACGCTTGAGCTTGCGAGCGAGATTGCCGTCACGCGTCCCGATACCGAGGGAACGCCAGCGCCTGCGGCGGGGGAGCGCTATCCCATCACCGTGGATGACGTGAAGATCGCCAACCCGCGTCGCGGCTTTACGTATGACAAAAACGGCGACATGCACTACGACATCATCAGTGCGTTTATTAAGTCTATGCGCGGTAGCGACCCCGATGCCACGATCTATTGGCTCGCGCGCATGATCGACGCGGGGGAGGACCCCAAGTTTATCGCTC
>CABUJN010000056.1:0-12569 GCA_902491935.1 uncultured Collinsella sp. | reverse complement strand
GGCGGGCTGGCCCAGGCTCACGTAGCCTAAGCCTACATCGTACAGCGTCTGGAGCTTGCGCTTAATCTGCGGGATATTCCCAAAGAAGGCCAGCGCCTCGGTGACGCTCATGTCGAGCACGTCCGAGATGGTCTTGCCACGGTAGGTGACCTCGAGTGTCTCGCGGTTGTAGCGTTTACCGCCGCAAACTTCGCAGGGAACGTAGATATCGGGAAGGAAGTGCATCTCGATCTTGATCTGCCCGTCGCCCTTGCACGCCTCGCAGCGCCCGCCACTCACATTAAAGGAGAAACGACCCGGCGAGTAGCCGCGCGCCTTCGACTCCGGCGTACTCGCAAACAGCGCGCGAAGATCATCCCACAGGCCGATATAGGTAGCAGGGTTGGAACGCGGCGTGCGGCCAATCGGCGACTGGTCGATATCGATAACCTTATCGATACACTCGATGCCCTCGATTTTTTTATACGGACCCACGGGGCGCGTCGAACGGTGAATAGCATTCGTAAGGGCAGGCGCAATGGTGTCGGTAACCAGGGAGCTCTTGCCCGATCCCGACACGCCGGTAACAACCGTAAGCGTACCAAACTCGATCTTGGCGGTAACGTTTTTGAGGTTGTTGGCTCGAGCGCCCGTAATTTTAAGGCAGCCGCGACCGGGCTTGCGCCGTTCATCAGGCACCCGAATCATTCGTTTGCCGGTCAGATAAGCGCCCGTCATCGACTCAGGACACGCCATGATATCAGCAGGCGTTCCCGCCGCGACTACGTGTCCGCCGTTGACACCGGCGCCGGGCCCCATGTCGATCACGTAGTCGGCGGCACGGATTGTATCCTCGTCGTGTTCGACAACGATAACGGTATTGCCGATATCGCGCAGGCGCTCGAGCGTCTTGATCAGGCGCTCGTTGTCACGCTGATGAAGACCGATCGAGGGCTCGTCCAGAATATAGAGCACGCCCATGAGACCCGCGCCGATCTGCGTTGCCAAGCGAATACGCTGTGCCTCGCCACCGGAAAGCGTCGCCGAGGCGCGATCGAGTGTCAGATAGTCGAGTCCAACATCGACCAGAAAACGCAGACGTTCCAGAATTTCCTTGACGATACGGCCGCCGATAAACTGTTGGCGCTCGGTGAGTTCCAAGCCCTCAAAAAACTCGAGCGATTCACGGCACGACAGGCAACAAACCTCGTAAATGGACTTACCGCCCACGGTGACGGCGAGCATCTCGGAGCGCAAACGAGCGCCGTGGCAGGTCGAGCACGGCTCCTCGCGAATGTACTTCTCCAGGCGCGCCTTGGTGTTCTCGTTCGTCGTCTCGGTATAGCGTTCGTACAGGATGTTGCGAACGCCCGAAAACTTGGTATCCCACTGGCTGCGACGTCCGTCGAGCTTTTGGTAGTCGACCGAGATCTTCGTATCGCCCAGGCCATCCAAGAATGCACGACGCACGCGAGGGGGCAAGTCCTCCCACGGCGTATCAGCGCTCACCTTAAAGTGTTTGCAGACCGCAGCAAAAATCTGCGGATAGTAGTTCGAATTGCCAAACAGGCTACCAAAGACTCCGTCGGCAATGGACTTCGAGGGGTCCTCGATCAGCGCCTCGGCATCAACGGTTTTCTTAAAGCCCAGGCCGTCGCACTCAGGACATGCGCCATAGGGAGCGTTAAACGAAAAATCACGCGGCTGCAGGTCATCGATGGAGTGTCCATGCTCCGGGCACGCTAACGCCAGCGAATACTCCAGCAACTCGCCTTCGGTCCCCTCGGGAGCGTCGCGGTCGGGCAGCAAGTATACGTTCACATTGCCGTGCGCCAGCGCAGTCGCCTGTTCAACGGACTCGGCAATACGGCCCAGCGAGTTCTCGCGAATCACGATGCGGTCGACCACGACCTCGATATCGTGCTTGAATTTCTTATCCAAATCGATAGGGTCATCAAGCGAGCGAACCTCGCCGTCGACACGCACGCGGCTAAAGCCCTCGGCGCGAAGGTCCTCAAACAGCTTGGTGTACTCGCCTTTTCGCCCGCGCACCACCGGTGCCAGCACAAACGCGCGGCGGCCCTCCCCCGCCGCCAAGACCTTGTCGGCAACCTGGTCGGTCGTCTGGCGCTCAATGACGCGGCCGCATTCGGGACAGTGCGGGGTGCCCACACGGGCGAACAGCAGGCGCAGATAGTCATAAATCTCGGTTACAGTGCCAACCGTCGAGCGAGGGTTTTTAGACGTCGTCTTTTGGTCGATCGACACCGCCGGCGAAAGGCCGTCGATTGAATCCAAGTCGGGTTTGTCCATCTGGCCCAAGAACTGGCGCGCATAGCTCGAAAGACTCTCGACGTATCGACGCTGGCCCTCGGCATAGATAGTGTCAAATGCCAGCGAACTCTTGCCCGAGCCAGAAAGACCGGTAATGACCACGAGTTGGTCACGCGGAATGGAAACATCGATATCACGGAGGTTGTGCTCACGAGCGCCGCGAATAACGATAGAAGAATCAGACATGGAAGCTCCTTGCCTCCTATTGCATCGAATCATACTGCCGATGAGTTTAGCGCACTCGACGCGCACAGATGTTCGTAATACAAGATTCGCAGACCTTTAGCTTTGCGTATCGGGCGCTTTGTTTCTCGAAATGCCGTGGAAAGGTTACAGTAATCTAATACTGAACTTAATTTGCCGTAACAGAGGAACGTCCATGACCGAAGATATCCCCCTTGAAATCACTTCGAGCGACATGGCCAATCTGCCCATATTCATCGCCGTCCTTATCGTGGCCATCGTCGTGGTGCGCGTATATTTTTCAATCAAACACAATGAAAAGCCGCCCATTGCCCGCGTCTTTTGGTGCGCGACGCTCCTCATCCCGCTCGGCATGGTAGCTGCATGGATTACGAATCAATTGCTCGTAAATGAGGACAATTCCCTATGGGTCCTTTCTTATTCGGCGCTCGGTGCTACCGCCGTCATACTTCTTGTCGAGCCCTTGGTTTCGGGACTTATCGACCAAACCGATCTTGCGACGGGAACGGTTGCCTGTATTTGCCGTGACATCCTTGTCATCGCCGCTGTTTCAGCGCTCTCGTTCGTTTCACTCGAAATTGCCTGTAACGAAACGTTCTATCGCATTCCCGCCAACTCATTCGGGTTTTCCGTCGGGCTGCTCGCGACGGTTCTGCTCTCCCTTTATTTGCTGGGACAGCGTCATGGAGGCGTCATGGCCCTCGTGCCCGTCGTCTGTTGCATCCTTGGCATTGCCGAGCACTTCGTCATAACGTTTAAAGGCGAGGCCATCCTGCCAAGCGATATCTTGGCCCTTGGCACCGCAATGGAAGTGAGCGAGGGATACGAGTTTACCTTTACCGCCGGAATCGTAACCTCTCTAGCCCTGCTGGAGATTTCCCTGGGGCTTCTTTCGCTTATCCGACCGCACAAGCTCCGTACGCCCACCCATGTCTTCCCCGCAATCGCCGCTAACCTCTGCGCTTTTCTGCTAGTGACCGTTGTGGGGCTCTCGGGCTTTTCCAGCATCGACTTGGAGCAGGCGCTGAATTTTGGATTTGACCGTTGGCAGCCCATCACCACGTATGCGTCTCAGGGTTTTATCACTTCGTTCACCGAAATGGTCAACGAGTTGCCCATTGAGAAGCCCGAAGGCTATACGCCCGATGAGGCGCAGAGCATCGAGCAGGAGCTCGCCGCCACCTACGACAGCACGTATGGCTCGAGCGAGCAGCGCGCGGCGGCCGTTGCCCAGTTCAATGAAATCAAGCCGACGATTGTTGCCGTCATGAACGAGAGTTTTAGCGACCTTTCGTGCTTTGAGCAGCTCCAGGCGGCCGGGTACACCGGCCCCGCATTCTACAACTCGCTTCCCGACACACTTGTTCGCGGCACCATGCTCGCTTCGGTCGCCGGTGGCGGAACGGCGAACTCCGAATTCGAATTTTTGACCGGAGCGACAACGGCCTTTGTCGGATTAGGCAAAATCCCCTATCAGCTATATCAGATGAATGGCGTCAACAGCCTGGCAAAGGACCTTAAGGAGCTTGGGTATACCGCTACCGCTATGCACCCGCAAAACCCCGTCAACTACCATCGAGATAAAATCTATCAGCAGCTGGGCTTTGGAGACTTTCTTTCAATCGGCGATTTCGAAGGTGCGCCCTGTTACCATGCCGGCGTATGCGACTACGCCACCTACGACAAGATACTCGACCTGCTTAGAACCGACGAAGCCCCGCAGTTCATCTTTGACGTCACGATGCAAAATCACGGCGGCTACGACTATGGCACCGTTCCCGCCGAGGAGCTGACAAACTATTGGGTCGAGGGAGCCAGCGAGGGTGCCAATAGCGCGCTCAACACCTATCTTACCTGCATCGACGCATCCGACCGGGACCTCGAGTACTTTATCAACGAGCTCCGCAATATCGGCAGACCGGTTGTCCTTGTCTTTTTTGGCGACCATCAGCCGAGCGCCGCAACGACTCTCAACGACGAGCTGTACCCTCAGGAAGATACGGCAAGCCACGCTTTCCGTATCTATCAGTCGACATATTTTGTCTGGGCTAACTATGAAATCGCCGGCAATACCGAGCTCAACGTCTACGACACCGTCGGGGCAAACGAGATTGCAGCCATTACCCTTAATAAGATCGGCGCCCCGCTCACCGACTATCAAAAGGCTCTGCTTGCAACAAGGTCAGATGTGCCCACCATCAATGTCGCCGGCTACCTTGGTGCCGACGGGCTGCGCTACGACTTGGAATCTGAAGACAGCCCATACGCCTCGACGATCGACAAGCTGCAGCGCATGCAATACCTCGAGTTCGCCAGCAAAGTTCAGTAAGCCCGCCCATTCGCTTGGACCCATCGTATTGCAAGCACGCTCGGCCCAAATGCATCGCAAATGACTCCCGCTCGCAAACGAGGGTACAATGACGCTCGTGTCACATCACGGGGCCCCGGCCCCAACATATACAAAGGAGTCATACATGGGTTGCGAGCATGCACAGGCCGCCGGCGGACAAACGTCGCCGTCGCAATTTGAGGAGAACACGCTGTCCGAGGTCAAACGCGTCATCGCCGTGCTTTCCGGCAAGGGCGGTGTCGGCAAGTCGTTTGTCACCGGTGCCATCGCCACCGAGCTTGCCCGTCACGGCCACAAGGTCGGCGTCCTCGATGCCGACATCACCGGTCCCTCTATCCCCAAGATGTTCGGTATGAGCGGACGCCACGTCCATGCCCTTGGCAACCTCATGCTGCCTGAAATCTCCGAGCACGGCGTCAAGGTCATGAGCTCCAACCTTCTGCTCCAAAACGAGACCGACCCCGTCCTTTGGCGCGGTCCGGTCATCGCAGGCGCCATCAGGCAGTTCTGGAGCGAGACCTCGTGGGGCCCCATCGACTACCTGCTGGTCGACATGCCTCCGGGAACAGGCGACGTCGCACTCACCGTCTTCCAGTCACTGCCCGTCGACGGCATCGTCATCGTCACGAGCCCGCAGGATCTGGTCTCGATGATCGTCGCCAAGGCGGTCAACATGGCCGAGAAGATGAACGTCCCCATTCTGGGCATCGTCGAGAACATGAGCTATATTGAGTGCCCCGACTGCGGCAAGAAGATCGAGGTCTTTGGCAAGAGCAAGCTCCCCGAGGTCGCAGAGCGCTATAACCTCGACATCTTGGGCACGCTTCCCATTAATCCGGCACTCGCCGAGGCCTGCGATAAGGGCGAGGTCGAGACCGCGCTGCCCGATGGCATGTTGCCCAAGGCAGTCTCTGCCGTCGAGGCTATTACCCTGCACGAGACCGACGAGGCCTAAGTGAACACGAGCGCCTTCTATGACGTCCTGGTAATCGGCGGCGGGGCTTCAAGCCTCGCCGCCGCCATTACGGCCGCACGTGCTGGCAAAAGCGTCTGCATCGTTGAGCGCGATGTCGCCTGCGGCCTTAAGCTCCTTGCGACCGGTAACGGCCGCTGCAACCTCTCCAACGAATCGATTGATCCTCAGCGGTATAACCACCCCGCATTCGTCGAATCTGTCATGGGCCCCCAACCCGAACAAGAGCTTATGGGTTTCTTCTCCTCGCTGGGCATCATGACAACCTCCGAGGAAGGCCGGCTGTACCCGCGCTCCCTTCGCGCCGAATCGGTGCGCGACGCACTTCTCAATGTTTGCGACCGCCTGGGTATCACCTTAATCTGCGGAGCCAACGTTGCCTCGGCACACAAAGCTTCCGAAGGCTGGGCACTCCAAATAGACCGTCCAGCGCGGGCGCTCAAGGCAAAAAAGCACGACGACCGAAAATCGGAGCTCCGCTCGCTTCGGAAAGCGCTCGCCGATGTCCCTCGCAAGAACGAGGCCCTGGAGGCACATGCCGTAATTATCGCCACGGGTGGCAACCCCACCGGTATCGCCGATACGTTTCGCCTCCCCCTCACTTCGCTGCGCCCCATCCTCTGCCCCGTATCGGCAACGGTCGTCGGCGATCGGGCGGCACTCAAGACGTTGGATGGCCTGCGCGTCCGCGCCCGCTTGACGCTCGCCCGCAATCATAATGAGCTCTGGCACGAAGACGGTGAAGTCCTGTTTCGAACCTTCGGTATCTCGGGCGTCGCTGTCTTCAACCTCTCCCGTCGTATCCAGCGCGGCGATACGATCCTGCTCGACGTTTTCCCCGACCTCTCTAAAGACGAGTTGCTCGATATGCTTAACCGGCGCGTTGAGCTGCTCGGCGGCTTTTCGCCCCGCGATCCCCGTTGGCTCGACGGTATGCTTGCCCCGCAACTCTCCCGCGTCGTCTGCACAGCGTTCGAGCAGTGCCATCCAGGCTCCAACGATGTCATCCACCTGGTCTCGATCCTCAAGCACTTTAAGTTGCTCGTCGAAGGAACCGCCGAGGAGCGCTCGGCGCAGGTCACGCGTGGTGGCATATCTGTCGAGAGCATCTCAACACCCAGTCTACGCGCGCGCAGCGTTGTCGACGCCCCGCTTTACGTCTGCGGCGAAGCGCTCGACATCGACGCCGATTGCGGAGGCTTTAACCTTGCGTGGGCATGGCTCTCGGGCATTCGCGCTGCAAGCAGCCTGTAGCCGCGCAGTCTATAATCAAAAACGCATTCGGGCCGTCTGGGATACCGGACGGCCTCTTTCTTGCCTCTAAGGAGACCTCGATGATCGAAATCACCCAAGTCAACGCGTCGCTCGATGAAGCCGGCGATGAAAATGCCTGCCTCATTGTTGGCAAGCGAGTCGCCAAGCGCGTCCTACGTTGCAAGGGCTCCGAGATCAAGTCCATCGAGCTCCGCCGCAAGTCAATCGACGCTCGCAAAAAACGAGACGTCCATTTTATCCTGAGCTTTCGTGTTGAGCTGACCAGTCCCCACCTCGAGCGAGAGGCGGTCGGCAGCGTTTCCGAACGTGACCGCTCGCACGTACGCGCGATAGATGACGATGAGCCTTCATTCCCCTTCCCCGTTTCCGGCGCACCCAAAGAGCGCCCCGTCGTCATCGGCGCCGGATGCGCTGGCCTTTTCGCCGCGCTAACGCTCGCCAAAGCAGGTCTTAAGCCCTTGCTCATCGAGCGCGGCGACCCGGCATTTCGCCGCTCGCATGCGATCGACCTCTTTCTAAAGGAGCGCATCCTCGACCCCGAGAGTAATATCCAGTTTGGTCTGGGCGGCGCGGGGACCTTCTCGGACGGCAAGCTCAATACGGGAACAAAAAATCCCGCCCATCGCCTTATCCTCGAAACCTTCGTCGAGGCGGGTGCGCCCCGCGATATTCTGTGGGATGCCAAGCCGCACATTGGCTCCGACATCCTTCCCACGGTTGTCACCGCTATATCCCAGCGCATCGAGCAGCTCGGAGGTATCGTCCGTTATCGAACAAAGCTCGTCGACATTCACATCGACGCGTCTGGCGCCATCACCGGTATTGATGTCCAATCGTCCCAAGACGCCGCTTACGAGCCAATCGAGACAAAGCACCTCATCCTCGCCTGCGGGCATTCTGCTCGCGATATTTTTGAGCTCCTTAAGGACCACAACGTGGCCCTCGCACAAAAGACCTTTGCCATGGGCGTTCGCATCGAGCATCCGCAGCGCGATATCGACCGAGCCCAATATGGAGCCTTGGCGGGACATCCTGCCCTCGGAGCAGCCCCCTACAAGCTCGTCGCCCATCTTCCCAACGGCCGCAGCGTGTTCTCGTTTTGCATGTGCCCCGGCGGGCAGGTTGTCGCCGCCTCTTCCGAGCAGGGCCACCTGTGCGTCAACGGCGCCAGCCTCAATGCCCGCGACGGACGCAACGCAAACGCCGCCCTGCTCGTTAACGTCACGCCTGAGGACCTTCCCAACGATGACCCGCTCGCCGGCATCGAGCTCCAGCGCGCCTGCGAGGCGGCCGCCTATCGCCTGGGCGGTTCCAACTGGAACGCACCGGCACAACTCGTCGGAGATTTCCTCGCAGGACGCGCCAGCAAGGCGCCCGGAAAGGTAAAGCCCACCTATCCGCTCGGTGTGACCTGGACGGCAATTGACGAAGCCCTGCCGCAGCATATCGTCGAGTCGCTCCGCCTGGGACTTCCCCTACTCGGAAAAAAGCTACGAGGCTACGACCGCCCCGATGCCGTTCTTACCGGCGTGGAGACTCGTTCGAGCTCACCTGTCACTGTCACCCGAGACCGAACGTGCCATGCCGTGTCGACCCCGGGCCTCTACCCTTGTGGTGAGGGAGCTGGATATGCCGGCGGCATCATGAGCGCGGCCACCGACGGCATCCGTTGTGCCGAAGCCCTGATTGCAGACCTCTAACGCACGAATTCCAGTGCGCAAAAGACACAGGCCCCGAGCTCCACAGGGAACTCGGGGCCTGTTCGCTATTTCTTAAACCGTGCGCCCTGGCGTTTTCTGCCCGATGCGAACGTGGAACCCTTGCGGGCCTGTGAACGTAAGCGCTCGATCGTCTCGTCCTCAGACGCGCCCTCGAGCATCGCCCGAATCTGAACGACGGCATCGCGCAGGCGCGCCGCCTCCTCAAAGTCCATGGCGGCAGAAGCGTTACGCATATCCTCTTCCATGGATTCGACAATCCGCACAAGCTCGTCATGCGGCAGTTCTTCCATCTGCTCCGCAAGTGTCTGCTCGGGCGCCACCGTTTCCGGCACGCCGCCCTCGCCCGACTCATCGGGCGTATAGAATGCGCCATGGCCAAGAGAGTCGCCCTTCGAGCGCCCCTTGGAACCCACGGTTTTTTCGGCCTCGGCAATAAAACTTGAGATGTCGTTGATGGCCTTGCGCACTGTCTTGGGCACAATGCCATGCTCTTCGTTATATGCCATCTGAATCTCACGACGGCGCTGCGTCTCCTCGATGGCCTCTTTCATCGAATCGGTCACAACGTCTGCATACATGATGACTTCGCCATCGGCGTTACGGGCCGCGCGGCCAATCGTCTGAATCAGCGAACGGCGGTTGCGCAAGAAGCCTTCCTTATCGGCATCGAGAATTGCCACCAGTGAGACCTCGGGGAGATCCAAGCCCTCGCGAAGCAGGTTGATGCCAACGAGGACATCGATCTTGCCCTCGCGCAGCGTTCGCAGGATCTCGACACGGTCCATTGTCGCCGTATCAGAGTGCATGTAATTGACCTTAATGCCCGCGTCGAGCAGATGGTCGGTCAGGTCCTCGGCCATGCGCTTGGTCAACGTGGTCACCAGCACGCGCTCCTTGCGGGCAACGCGCTCGCGAATCTCGTCCTCAAGATCGTCAATCTGCCCACGAACCGGACGCACATCGATCTTGGGATCGAGCAGACCGGTCGGACGAATAATCTGCTCAACGTCGTTCTGGCTAACCCGCAGCTCATAGTCGCCCGGTGTTGCCGAAACGTAGATGAACTGGGGAATCCTCGCCTCAAACTCATCGAAACGAAGCGGGCGGTTATCGAGCGCCGAGGGCAGGCGAAAACCGTGTTCCACCAGCGTCACCTTACGCGAGCGGTCACCTTCGTGCATGCCGCGAATCTGCGGCACCGTCACATGGCTCTCATCGATGATGCAGAGCATATCCTTGGGAAAGTAATCGATTAGGGTAAACGGCGGCTCACCCGGCTTGCGACCGTCCAGATGACGCGAGTAGTTCTCGATGCCGTTGCAAAAGCCCATCGTCTCGAGCATCTCAAGATCATAATCGGTGCGCTGCTGCAGACGCTGCGCCTCGAGCAACTTGTCGGTCGCCTTGAGCTCCGCCACGCGCTTCTCGCACTCTTCGCTGATCGATTTCAGAGCCGCCTTGACCTTCGGCTTCTCGGTCACGTAGTGCGATGCCGGCCATACGGGGATGGCCTCGTACTCACGAAGCATCTCACCGGTGACCTCATCGATCTCGGCAATCAGCTCGACCTCGTCGCCAAAGAACTCAAACCGCAACGGATGCTCGGCATAAGGCGGATACACGTCGACAACATCGCCGCGCACGCGGAACGTGCCGCGTGCCAGGTCATAGTCATTGCGATCATATTGAATGTCGATAAGTGCATGGATAAAGTCATCGCGCTCGAGCGGCACCTTCTTGTCGACGTTTGGAGCCAGACCCGCATAGTCCTCAGGAGAGCCAATGCCATAGATACACGAGACCGATGCGACAACGATCACATCGCGTCGAGAGAGCAGCGATGCGGTCGCCTGATGTCGCAGCATCTCAACCTCTTCGTTAATCGAGGAGTCTTTCTCGATATATGTATCGCTTTGCGGCACATACGCCTCGGGCTGATAGTAGTCGTAGTACGAGACGAAGTAGACCACAGCGTTGTTGGGAAAGAACTCTTTGAGCTCGCTCGCAAGCTGAGCGGCGAGCGTTTTATTCGGAGCCATGACCAGCGTCGGCTTTCCCAGGGCCTCGATAGTCTTTGCCATCGTGAAGGTCTTGCCCGAACCAGTCACGCCCAGCAAAACCTGATAGCGGTCTCCGTCCCTCACGCCCTGCACAAGCGACTCAATGGCCTTAGGCTGGGAACCGGCAGGCTCATAGGGAGACACGACCTTAAACGGCACGTCAGAGCCTTCAACGCCAAAGCGCTTAAGTTCACCACCAACGCGTTCTACTTCAAATTCCGCCATGGATACTCCTAACTCATATATCTGCAGTATACGCAGGCGGCAGGCATAGTCCTATACGAACCGATCGGGATAGAGGGTCTTGTAGCGAACCCAGGCATTATTGACACGAATCAGATACGCCTGCGTCTCGGGAAAGGTGATTGCATTATGAAGCGACGTACTCTGCTGCGCCCATCCGTCGACATTGCCCATGCCGGCGTTATAGGCGGCAATGGCACTGTCAGTCGACCCGTTAAAATACGCTAGAAGATACGAGAGATACGCACAGCCAAACTCGATATTCGTAGCCGGATCGTTAAGGTTGTCGGCCGAATACTCGCCACCGTCGACAAGGCCCTTGGCGATCATATCCTGGGCAGTCTCGGGCATCAGCTGCATCAATCCCTGAGCACCCTGATTCGACTCGGCCTCGGGATCCCAATTCGATTCAGACTTAATGACAGCGCACACCAGATACGGATCCAGATTATGCGAAATACTGGATTGCTTTACATACGCCTCGTAGTCAATCGGATACAGCGGCTTAAAGAAAGCGGCAGGAGCATACGAGTAAACGAATGAGATAAGGCCGAAGGCAAAAACGGCAACCAGCGGTATAAGGCGATACCACGTAAGGAAACGTGTCTTAGGCATCGGCCTCCTCCTTATCCACTACATCCCCGAACCCATGGCGCGAAAGCCATGCGTCCAGTTGTTCAAAGAGCGAGTTATCGTCTGCCGCATTGTCAATCACAGTTGTAGCGAGATTGCACAGCGCAGACTCTTCGGGCTGGCAAGCAGAACGGGCATCGAAATCAGATGGCTCCATGCCACGTTGAATAGCGCGCTCGCGACGAACTGACAAAGGGGCGCTGATGACCAGAATTTCATCAGCCAAGCCAAATGCATCCTCAAAACCAGTCGGAGCAGAAACCTCGACCACTGCAAAGCGATAACGAGGAGATGAAACCGTACAACAAACCGGATCGAGAATCCTAAGCGAAAGCTGTTCAATGAGAACGGGATGCACAATGCCATTGAGCCGTGCGACCGAATCAGGAGAAGCAAAAGCTCGAGAAGCGAGGATGTTGCGGCGAATGCCGCCATCCTCATCCAAAATGTCCCAACCGAATTCATCCGCGAGAGCATTGACGATATCAGAGCCCGGCACATACAGCGATTTTGCAAGCTCATCCAGATCGATTAGCATAGCGCCACGAGATTCGAAATAGCGGCAGGCAGTCGACTTACCCGAAGCAATATTGCCCAAGACAAATACGGTAAACATCAAGCCCTCCCTAACGCCAATGCGAGTAATTATCGCTCAAATACACTAGAAGAACTCAAAATACAGCCAAACAGTAAGAGCGAATACGGGGGAGCTAGGTCCCAAAGTACAACGTGTATATAACGCAAAAAGGGGGAGGCCGCGAGGCCTCCCCCTTCTCAGTTCAAGCGTACGGCTCGGT
>CABUJN010000055.1:0-12938 GCA_902491935.1 uncultured Collinsella sp. | reverse complement strand
ATACAGGCATCCGAAAGTGCATCGGCGATGTCACCCAGCTTGCGATCGACGGTCGCCATTCGGGAAAGTTCTGCCACGGCGCTGTTCACGGCGTCGAGCGCTCCCCCTTCGGCGGCAAGCGATGCATGGGCATCGTTAGCCGTGGCAACCAGTACCTCGGCATGTTCGGAGCGCGGCAGCAGTTCCTCGAGTTCCTCATACTCGCCCGGCTTGGGGTCGACCTCGCCGATGCGCTCGAGCGCAAAGCGCGCCTCCTCGACGAGGCTCCCCTGCGCACGCGAGGCCTCTTCGACACGTCGAACCTCCTTAGCGGCAGCCCGCGAAGCCTTAAAGCAGGCGCGGTACGCATCCAGCGCCTCGAGCGCAGAGCGTCCCGCCCACGCATCGACCATCGCAACGTGATGCGCCGGATCGAGTAAGCGCTGGTGCTCGTGCTGGCCGCACAGATCCATCATCACGCCGACGCGCTCCGAAAGCTCGCGCACGCTGGCGATGCGGCCGTCAATCTTGACGCGGCTGCGGCCCTCGGCGGAAAGGCTGCGCTGGACCGTGAAGCCTTCCGTGTCGTGCGGGCCGTCAAACAGGCGCGCCTCGACGCTCGCCAGCGCCTCGCCCTCGCGCACCGTCGACGAATCCGCGCGCTCACCCAAAATAAGCTTGAGGGCCGAGAGCAGCGCGGTCTTGCCGGCGCCGGTCTCGCCGGTCAGGACAGTCAGGCCGGCACTCGGCACCAGCGTCGCCTCGCGAATGAGTGCAATGTTAGAAACCTGCAGCTCATCGATCATGGCGGACTCCGTAGAATACGCGGCTCACCGAGTTGTAAAAACTCTCGGGGCCGTAGTCGAGCAGCAGCACATCGCCGGGGCCTCGGCGCACGGCCACGCTCTCGACCGTGCCGTCGCAGGTAATAAACTGTCCATCGATAGCGATCGCCGGAACGCTCGGACGGTCATCAGACATAAAGATTTCGACGACATCGCTCGGCGAAGTCAAGAAAGCGCGAGCTTGAATGGTGTGCGGCGCAATGGGTACGCAGACCATGCCCGTATAGTCAGGGCTCACGATGGGGCCACCGGCGCTGAGCGCGTAACCCGTAGAACCAGTCGCCGTCGAAACGACGACACCGTCACCGCGTAGGCGGTCGATATGGTGACCGGACACCGTGATGTCAAACTCGACCATATCGGACAGGGGGCCGCGCGTAAGCGCCATGTCGTTGAGGGCGAAGGTGCGCACAACATCCTTCGTACCATCTTCGCGCACGGACACGATATCCGCGGCGATGGTAGCGCGACGGCTCACATGCAGCTCGCCGGACAGGGCGTCGCTCACGACCTGCAGAATGTCGCGCTCCTCGGGACTCGCAGCAGTTAAAAAACCCAGGTGACCATAGGAAAGACCGAGGATAGGAATCTCACGATGGTTGAGGATGCGGGCAGCGCGCAGCAACGTGCCGTCGCCGCCGAGCGTAATGACCAGATCGGAGCCGTCAATATCAGGCGTGCTTTGAATCTTCGATCGCTGGTCGGCAGCCCATGCGACCTCATAGCCCTGGCGCGTCAGCCAAAGCTCGAGCATCAGGCCGCTCTCGACCGCCTCTTGCTTGTAGTAATTGGGAACCAGAAAGACCTTCATAGCGTTGCAGCTTTCTCGCTCATAACCGATACCTGGGATTGCAGCTCGTCTTGCGAGCGATCGCCGGGGTCAAATCTCGTGCCGTACAGGAAAAACTCAACGTTGCCCTTGGCACCATGAATGGGCGACACGCACACATCGACCGGGAACAGGCCCTTGGCAGCAAAGAGTTCAACCGCCGCCACGAGTGTATCGCGGCGCACGGTGGGATCGGTCACAATGCCGCCCTCGCCCACCAGCGCCGCCGGAGCCTCAAACTGCGGCTTTACGAGCGTGCAGAATGCACCCGTAGGCGCCAGGCACGCCAGTACCGCATCGATAATGTTCGCGATGCTGGTAAACGAGACATCACACACAGCCAGGTCGATAGTGCCGGCATAGCCAAGCTCAGGCAGCTGCGTCACGTTTGTGCGCTCATGCAGCGTCACGCGATCGTCCTGGCGCAACGACCAATCGAACTGGGCGCGACCCACGTCCACCGAGACAACGGTCGCAGCTCCGCGCTTGAGCAGGCAATCGGTAAAGCCGCCGGTAGAGCAGCCCACATCCAGACAGGCAAGGCCCGTCGGATTGATACCAAACGCATCAAGCGCGCCTTCGAGCTTAAGACCGCCGCGGCCAACATAGGGAATGCGTCCCTTCACGTGCAGCGGCAGGCCCGGGGTCACCTTAAGGCCCGGCGAAGTCAAGCGCTCACCGCCACTCGAGACCAAGCCGGCCATAAGAGTGCGAAGGGCATCCGCGCGATCGGCGCAGATGCCCTGTGAAATCAGTTCGTCATCAAGACGCACGCGTTTCATGAATGCCATCAACCATTCGTATCCGGAGATGCGGCCTAGCTATCCTGGGATTCGTTTGCCGCATCCTCATCGTATTCCTGCTCGAGCTTGTCGGCCTCACGCGGCGTCAACTCAAACTTGTCGACCATATCGACCGCGCGGGAGCCCAGCTCAATCGCTTCGTCAAACAAATCGAGCGAACGCTCCAAGGAGGTATCCTTGGAGCGAACGGTAGCGATGATCTGATCCAGACGGTCCGAGATCTCATCAAAGTTACGGACAGAACCCTCTGGCATGACTACTCCTCGACGGAGTCGATGTCAGCCTCGGCGGCGTCCGCATCCTCGGCCAGCACGCCAGCCTCAGCTTGGGCAACCGCAACCTTGGCGGCAGCCTCGGCAGCCTGCGCCTCCTCGCGAGCGCGATCTTCGGCCAGCAGCTCCTGGTAGAGGTCCTCGCCCGGCAGCTCCTCGCTGCGAGCGATCTTGCCCAGCACGCCGTTGACGAACGACGCGGACTGGTCGGTGCCATAGGCCTTGGCAAGCTCGACAGCCTCGTTGATCACGATGGCGTCCGAGACCTCCTCGTCGGTGAGGAAACGCATCTCGTAAACGGCGATACGCAGCAGGTTGCGGTCGGCGCCGGGCATGCGCATAAGATCCCAGTTCTTGGCAACAGAGCGCAGAGCACAGTCGATGCGGTCGATATGCTCATAGGCACCGCGGCACAGCTCCAGCGCATAGGGGTCGAGGGGACCCTTCGAGATCAGGAAATCACCCTCGAGGACGCGCTCAAGCGGGCTGTCCGTGGCCTCGGCCTGGAACAGAAGCTGAAGCGCCTGACTGCGGGCAAGCGTACGCCCGCGATAAACCTTAAGGCTCAAAGGTTACTCCTTGGGGAAAACGAGGCCGTCGATGCAAACGTCAACACGCTCAACCTCGACGCCCACCTGGGCATCGATGGCGGCGACCACGGCGGCGCGAACGGCCTCGGCGAGTTTCTTGAACGGATAGCCAAAGAACACCACGACACGCACGGTGAGTGCGAGCTTGTCGCCGACGACCTCGGCCTCGACCGCCGGCTCGGAAGCCGGGGCCTTGGACGAGAGCATCATGGAGACAAGGTTGGTGGCAAGGTCCTTGACGCCAACGGAGGCGATGCCCTCGACATCGGACACGGCGCGCGAGACGATGGCGGTCAGAACATCGGGCGAAATGCCGATGCCGTCAATCTTGATTTCCTGGGGCATGAGTCCTCCTAGAAGATTTGGTTGCTAGACGCGGGAGACGAACTTGCCGTCGCGGGTGTCAACCTTGATGACCTCGCCCTCGTTGAGGTACATGGGAACCTGGATGACAGCGCCGGTATCGATCGTGGCCGGCTTGGTGGAACCCTGGACGGTGTCGCCCTTAAAGCCCGGGTCGGTCTGGACGATAGTGGTCTCGATGAACATCGGCGGGGTCACGCCCATGAGCTCATCGTCGGCGAAGAGCAGCTGGCAGACGTCGTTCTCGCGCAGCCACTTGGAGTTCTCGCCCACCATGTCCTCGGGAACGGGAACCTGCTCATAGGACTCGTTGTCCATGAAAATGTAGTCGGTGCCATCGTTGTAGAGGTACTGGAACTCACGGGTGGTGAGCATGACGCTCTCGAACTTGGTGCCGGCGTTGCAGGTGTTCTCGACGACGCGGCCGCTCTTGATGTCGCGGGTCTTGTAGCGCACAAACGCGCCGCCCTTGCCCGGCTTGACATGCTGGAACTCGACGATGGTGTAGACCTTGTCCTTGATGCGGAGACCGAGGCCGTTCTTGAAGTCGGCGGTAGAAATGGTAGGCATAGCGACCTTTCTTGTTATGGGCAGAACGCACAAGCGTCCAAATTACATACGATAGAAATTATACACTTGCAGACGGCGCCTGCAGCGAGCGCATAAAAAGAGAACGCGGGGCGTCCGAATCGATCCGGACGCCCCGCCCCAAACTATCTGCCGAAGTAGACTAACAGTCGATGACGTGCAAGTCGTGCGGGGTCTTGGTGAAGGGCTCGTAGCCGTTCTCGGTAACCACGCCGTAGTCCTCCAGGCGCACGCCGCCCACGCCGGGCAGGTAGACGCCGGGCTCCATGGTGACAACCGAGCCGATCTCGATGGTGTTCTTGCTGCGGTTGAAGTTGGGCAGCTCGTGGATGTCGATACCAACGCCGTGGCCCAAGCCATGGTTATAGTAATCGCCATAGCCGGCATCGCCGATGATCTTCTTGGAGAGCTTAAAGATGTCGTTGCCCTCGACGCCCGGATGGATGGCGGCGACGCATTCCTCGTGCGTGCGGCGCACGAGTGCGTACAGGTCGACCTGCTCCTGCGTGGGCTCGCCCATCACGACGGTGCGTGTCATGTCGGAGCGGTAATCACAGTAGCCCGCGCCGTAATCCATAAGAACGAAATCGCCCTTCTCGATCACGCGGTCGCTCGGCACGGCATGCGGGTTGGCGGTGTTGGGACCGCTCGCCACGATGGAGCCGAAGGCAAGGCTATCGGCGCCGTTGGCGAACATAAAGTTCTCGAGCTCGTTGCGAACCTGCTTCTCGGTCATACCAGGCTTAATAAAGCCGAGCATATGCTGGAAGGCGGCGTCGGTGATCGACTGCGCATGGCGCATGAGCTCGATCTCCTCAGCGTCCTTGATGGCGCGCATCTTGCGAATGTCGGCATGCATCAGCGGCAGCATGCAGGCGACGGAACGATCCTCCAGACCACGCTGAATACCCTGATAGAAGTTGATCTGCATGTCGTCCTCGACAGCGCAGACGCGGCACTTGTTGGCCGCGATTTTGCCGGCGACCCAACCGGGGATGGTGCCCTCGTCCATGTCGTAGACCCAAGGGCTGCCGGCGGGCGTGTTCTCCTCAAAGCTGTTGAGGTAGCGCGAGTCGGTGTGGAACAGGCACTGGTCGGCCGTAATAAACGCAGCGTGCGGGAACTCGAAGGTGTAGTCGAAGACGCCCTTCACGCCCGTAAGCCAACGAAGGTTGGCCTCGTCGCGCACCACGATGGCGTCGTAGCCACGCTCGACCATCAGGGCACGGACACGCTCGATACGACATGCAGGACCGGCAGCAAACTCAGACATGCAGATTCCTTTCTTGTTGTCTCTATATAGACGGGACGGGTCTCAACCGAACGACGGAATCGCATGCGATCCGCAACCGATTGGAAACCCGCCCCTCAACATGATACGAAAGACGATGGAAGTCAATAAATCTTAGAGAAGTTCTTTGCGAGAAGCCAAGTAGGCGTGAGCATGGCGCTCAAGAACCTCGTCCTCAACGCTCGTTAGACGAATGGCGCCGAGTGCCGCGGGCAGCGGCAACATACTGCGGTTCGAGCGGACAAACTGCTGCCTGCGGAACTCCTCGATATATGCGGCAGGCTCCAGATCGAAGGCAAGCTCCTCGATGCCAAAGTCCTCCAGGCAGTCATCGACCTCAAAGACGCAATCGATATCGAAGTCGCAGGCATCGTGGGCAACGCGCGCCTCAAAGCGCATGCCCTCAGACAACAGCTGGTAGACAGGGACCTGCGAAGCGGCATCGCCCAAGCAGGCGCGCAGGGTACGCTCCCCCGTCTTGCCAAAATCGAGCGCATGGCGGGCGCTCGGGTTCGTGGCCATCAGTACGTCCTTGCGGGCAGTCTGAGACCACTGAATGGCATTGACAAGCGCGACCTCCTCGCCCGCGAGAATCTCGGGAACGGTCTCAGTAAACTGATTCCAGCGGGACTTGCTGCTCGAAAGCATGGTGCCAACAAGTACCGCATAGCCGAGCTTGAGGTCCTCGGGGTCCGCCTCGCGAACAAGGTCGAGGTCACACACGACCAAGCCCGGCTCGGGACGGAACGCGATAGCGGGAAGCGCATTCGCCGACGAGGCGACGAGCGGCTTCATGGTCGTCGCAACCGTGAGCATGGCGTCAAACGTCGTCGGCAGCAAGGCGCACTCGGTACGACCGCACCACTGATTGGCACACCAGCAAACGACCGAGCAGGTCGCCGTGTCGCCGACAGCGACAACGAGATCATCGCAGGTAATGCCGTTAGCCGACAGGGCGCCAAAGACGGTATCGGCATCGGCCAGCGTAGCGCCGGCAGGCGAAACCTCGAGGACGAGCAGCGACACGGCAAAACCAGCGTCAACCAGCGCATACTCGACGACCTCGCCAAAACGCTCGGATGCGGCGTCGTTCCAAACCACCATTGCGCGCTTAGGCTTGCCCACAGCCGAGGCAAACATGCGCGGCAGCTCCTCGAACGCGCCCAATCCGACGCGGACATCGACACTGCGGTTTTGGAAATTGATAAGTTGACGGCGAATCATAGCAGTCCACGCTCCAAAAGCTTCTCGGCACAAAGGTAGGAAACGTCCTCGAAGGACTTGTTGCGAATATCAAGGGTAATATCGGCGGCCTGGCGATACAGCGGACGGCGATGCTCAAACAGGCGCGCAGCATGCTCGGGCGAGCGGAAATCGGGTCGGGTATCAGAGCGGCGAATCTGGCGCAACGAGTCCTCAAAGTCGCCTTCGAGGTACACACAGGTACCCATCTCGTGCATCAGTTCAATGTTCACCGGCGTCTCGACGATGCCACCCCCGCACGATACCAGCAGACTGCGCTCGCTTTGAAGCGAACGGAGTGCCGAGGTCTCGAGCTGGCGAAAACGATCCTCGCCCTCGGTCTTAAATATCTCGGTCACCGACTTACCGCATCGACGCACAACCAAACGATCGGTATCGATGAATCGACGCTTGAACATAGTGCCCACATTGCGCGCAAGCGTCGACTTGCCCGCGCCCAAAAAGCCGATAAAGAAGATATGGTCGCAGCCGTGTTTGATGTGCTGAGACATGGCGAAACCTATTCCTCGCAGGGAAGGTCGCGCAGGGCCCGGCGCTCAAAGATACGGAAGATCTGCGTGTACCACAGGTCCTGGGTTGCCTGCGGCTTGACCAGAATAGTGTCAACGCCGGCAAAGTTACCGCTCCACACATCCGTGTACAGCTGATCGCCGATCAGCACGGCCTCGTCGGCCGTGGCGCCCAGACGCTTAAGACCCGCCTTCAGGGCAAACGGGGCGGGCTTCATGGCGTGGCTGATGGCCTCGAGACCCAGCTCGCGCGCCGATGCCAAGACCTGGTCGCGATGCCAGTTGTTGGACACCATGCACAGCTTAAAGCCCTTGGCATGGGCGGCTTCGAGCCAAGCGGAGACCGCAGCGGGAACCTGCTCGGTATCGCGCGGCACCAGGGTATTGTCACGGTCGAGTAGAATGGCACGCTTGCCGTCGGCCCACAGGGTATCGAGGTCGATGCGGTCGACCGAGGCAACATATCGTTTGGGGCTAAAAATCCTCATGATCAATTCCAAGACTGTTGATGCTCTTCGTAGGTCTTCGAGAAATACTCCTGGTCCTGTGTAATGTAGAAATACAGGTCATCGGAGTCGGTCGGCTCAAGGGTAGCCTTGAGCGCCTCGAGCGACGGAGAGCAGATGGGCGTGGGCGGCAGGCCCTCGTGCTTATAGGTGTTATATGGGCTATCGCTCTGCAGGTCGTCGGCGGTAACCTCGCCGCCGGTGACATACATCATGGTCGCATCGCTATTGAGGTAACGCAGGCCATCGAGCTTGCCGGCCAGACGGTTATAGAAAACCGATGCCACATGCGCGCGCTGATCGGCGTTGAGGCCCTCGCGCTCGACGATCGAGGCAAGGTTAACGATGTCGTAATCGGACATCTCCACGCCATAGCGCTCCTTGATCTTGGCCTCGCAGCTGGCAAAGTCGAGCGACTTATACTCGGTGTTGAACTGGTCAAGCATGGCGCGAATCACATCATCGGCAGACGGGTCCTTACCCAACGTATAGGTCTTAGGGAATAGAAAGCCCTCGAGTGAATCGTTCGCGGCGTCCTTAAGGAAGCTATAGTCCTTCACATAGTTGGAGGCCTTTGCCTGATTGAGGAAGTCTTCCTTGGAGATACTGTCGTATGCCTTGGCCACGCGATCGGCGACCTGGTCAACCGTCAGGCCCTCAGGAATCGTGAGCGCATCGGAGCCGGCGTTGGGACCTTCCATAAGCTGCTGGACGACCTTCGTGGCGTCCATAAGCGTGGTAAACGAATACTTACCCGGCTTAAGCGACATATCGGCGTTGAGCTTTTTGACCGCCGCATAATAATCCTTGGGATTATCGACGATATGGTTCTCGGAGAGAATCGAAGCGATGGTGTCACCCGAGGCGCCATCGGGAATCGTGATAGTAACTTGCTGGCCAGCAGCGACTTTCGCATCCTCACCGCCAAAGAAGCCCTTGACGGCTGGCACGACAAAGAAAACGATCGCGACAAGCGCAAGCACGGCGACGACGCCACCGATAATCATAGGCACCGGAGAGCTTTTCTTTTGGGCACCACGGCGGGCGTGCGTGTTATAGCTCGAGCGCGTGGCCGGAGCAACGCCGTGGGAACCGAGAGCGTGATGCGAATGCGACTGGGGGGCCTGCACTCGCTGGGTAGATGCCTGCTGCTTAAAGCGGGTACCGCCTGCAGGCTGGGCCGAACGAGCAGAAGGCTGCTGACCCGTCCGTTGAACAGGTTGGGCCGAATGAGAGAAGGACTGCGCCGGGCGCGCGGCAGGTTGAGCTGCACGCCGCGTCGGCTGTGCCGGACGCTGACCAGGCTGGGCAGGGCGCGACGCCGGCTGCTGCGTACGATTCGGCTGGCGCGGATCGGAAGCGCTAGGCATGCTGGACCTCCTCGTTTTTACGATCGAGCCACGTCTGCAAAAACAGGCTGGCGGCAATCATGTCGATCTTGCCCCTCATCTGCTTTTCGTTGAGTCCCTGCTCGCGCAGGATACGCTTGGCCTCTTGCGAGGACAGACGCTCGTCCTCAAACTCCAACGGAAGATCGAGCTCGTCGGCAATCTTTTGCGCCACAGCGGCAACGCGCTCGGCCTGAGGGCCGGGCTCACCGGCCATGGTCAGGGGACGTCCGCTTACCAGGATGTCGGGCTCATAGTCCTCAACCAGGTAGCGGAACGTCTTGGCCATACCGGTGACCTCGGCAGCCGGAAGCACCTTGACAGGCATCGCCATCTTGCCATCACGGCTCGAGACGGCGATGCCAATCCTGGTCTCCCCTATGTCCAGCGCGAGCGCAACCACAGCGACTTCTTAGATTCTTAGGCGCCGAGCGCGGTCTTAGCGGCCGCGAGGGCATCGGCGATGCCGGCAGCATACTTGCCACCGGCCTGGGCCATGTTGGGACGACCGCCACCGCGACCGTCGACCAGACCCGCGATCTGCTTGATCACGTTACCGGCGTGGAAACCGGCCTTGACGGCGTCATCGGAGCCGGCAGCGAGCAGGGCCGGAGTGCCCTTCTCAGTCACGCTGGCGACGACACAAGCAACAGGGCCGGCGACCTTCTGATGCACGGTATCCCATACGTTGCGCAGGTCGGCAGCCTCAAGGCCCTGGAGCTCAGCGACAACGAGCTTATAGCCGTCGAGCTCGACGGCGCCCTCGATGGCGCTGGAGA
Source organism: uncultured Collinsella sp. (assembly GCA_902491935.1). GTDB lineage: Bacteria > Actinomycetota > Coriobacteriia > Coriobacteriales > Coriobacteriaceae > Collinsella. The sequence continues at coordinate 2,933 of CABUJN010000055.1, read as the reverse complement.
TCGCATCGGAGGAGCCACCGGTCAGAGCCTTCTTGAGCTTATTGGACGTCTCGCGCAGCTCGGCCTGCAGGTTCTCCACGCGAGCGGGAACCTCATCCACGCGGCACTTGAGCGCAGTAGCAGCGGCGTCAACGAGTGCCAGGCGGTCGGCCATATAGTCGAGGGCACCCTTAGAGGTCACGGCCTCGATACGGCGGACATTGGAGCCCGTGGAGGACTCGGAAATGATCTTGAACAGGCCGATCTCGGCGGTGTTGGCAGCGTGTGTGCCACCGCAGAGTTCGCGGGAGAACGGCTGGTCCTCGGCGCCCACGGAGACAACGCGGACGACGTCGCCATACTTCTCGCCAAACAGGGCGACAGCGCCGGCAGCCTTAGCCTCGTCGATGCCCATGACACGGGTCACGACCGGCTTGGAAGCGAAGATCTGCTGGTTGACCAGGTCCTCGACAGCCTTGAGCTGCCCGGAGGACAGGGCCTCGAAGTGCGTAAAGTCAAAGCGCAGGTGCTCGGGCGTCACCAGCGAGCCGGCCTGGGAGACGTGCTCGCCCAGGACCTGCTTAAGGGCGGCGTCGAGCAGGTGCGTGGCGGTGTGGTTGCGGCGCAGGAAGCCACGGCGCTCGGCGTCGAGCGCGGCGGTCACGGTAGCACCGACGGCCAGCGTGCCCTCGGCAACGTGGGCGACGTGAGCATACAGGCCGTTGTGGTTCTTGGTATCGGAAACGGTCAGCGAAACGCCCTCGGCGGAAAGCTCGCCGGCATCGCCCTGCTGGCCACCCATCTCGGCATAGAACGGAGTGCGGTCGAGAACGACCTCGACGTCCTCGCCGGCGGCAGCGGACTCGACGGACTCGCCGTTGCGCACGATGGCAACAACCTTGGCGCCCTCGATCACATCGTTGTCATAGCCGTCGAACTCAGTCGCGGCAACCTTGTCGGAAAGCTCGACCCAAACGTCGTTGAAGCTGCCCCAGGCGTCGCCTTTGGCATTGGCGCGGGCGCGGGCCTTCTGGTCCTCCATGCAGGCAGTGAAGCCGTCCATATCGACATCGTGGCCAGCGGTGCCGGCGATCTCGACGGTCAGGTCGATGGGGAAACCAAAGGTGTCGTGCAGCTTAAAGGCAACAACGCCCGGAAGCACAGCACCCTCGGCAAGCGCTGCCAGGGCCTCATCCAGGTAGACGCGACCGTTGTCGAGCGTCGTGGAGAAGCGCTCCTCCTCGGAGGCGACGATACCCTTGACGAGCGCGACGTTCTTGAGCAGCTCAGGATAGGCCTCGCCCATCTGAGCGTTGACCTCGTCGATAAACTTGGTCAGGAAGGCGCCCTCGATGCCCAGCAGGCGACCGTGGAACACGGCGCGGCGGAGCAGGCGGCGAAGGACGTACTCGCGACCCTCGTTACCGGGGAGGATGCCATCCGAAATCATAAAGTCGACGGCACGGGAGTGGTCGGCGATGATGCGAAGAGATCGGCTGGCACCGGAGTAATCGTCGGCGTCATAGGTCTTGCCGCTGATCTCCTCGCCCAGCTTGATGAGATGCTGCATCAAGTCGCCGTCGTAATTGGCGGTCTTGTGCTGCATGATGGCGGCCATGCGCTCAAGGCCCATGCCCGTATCGAGGTTGCGGTGCGGCAGCTCCGGCATGGAGCCGTCCTCCTGGCGGTCGTACTGGGTAAACACGAGGTTCCAGAACTCAAGGAAGCGGTCGCAGTCGCAGCCGGGCTTGCAGTCGGGGCTGCCGCAACCGACCTCCTCGCCCATGTCAAAGTAGATCTCGGAGCAGGGACCGCAGGGGCCGGTGGGGCCGGCGGCCCAGAAGTTGTCGTCCTCGCCCAGGCGGGAGACGTGGTCCTCGGCAACGCCCAGAGAACGCCACACGTCGTGGGTCTCGTCGTCCTCGGTAAAGACGGTAAAGTACAGGCGATCGAGCGGCAGCTTGAACTCCTTGGTGATGAGCTCGAAGGCCCAAGCGCAAGCCTGCTGCTTGGAGACGCCGCCAAAGGAGAAGTCACCGAGCATCTCGAAGAACGACAGGTGACGGCCGTCCTCGCCGATACAGTCGATGTCGTTGGTGCGGACGCACTTCTGGCAGGAGATCGCGCCGATCTCCTTCATGGTCTTCTTGCCCTGGTAGTACTCCTTAAACTGGTTCATGCCGGCGTTGGCAAGCAGCAGCGAGGGGTCGTCGGGAACAAGGGACGAAGAAGGATAGAGCTTAAGACCGCGCTCCTCAAAGAAGTTGAGGAACTTGGAGCGGATCTCGGCCGTAGTCATTGACGGGTAGTCAGCACTCATAGAGGGAATCTCCTCGGTTTCACATCGAAACAGTTCAAACGTAACGATATTACCATCCCGCCGCGCAAGTGCAAAAAAGAGGGCCGACATAAAGCCGACCCTACAGCGAAAGTGCACGTTATTTAGGAGTATGCGATGCTTTGAAAAAGGCTACTGTAGAATTACATATAAGATTCACCCGGAAGGAGCGATCGATGAAAAGCAAACGATTTGTCCTGAATGCACTTCTGGTTGTAGCACTTTTAGCGCTTTTGGCTTTCTCCTGCTGGTACGCAAACCAACCAGCATTTGGCTACGTATTGTATGCAGTAATGTCCGGCGATAAAGCTTATTACACTCTACGCGCAATTGACGTTCTCTTTTTCTATGTAGCCGGCCCCTTATCAATCGCTTTGCTCGCGTTTCTTGTCATTTACAACTTCAAGAAACGCTAGCGGTGCCTATTTGGAATCCGAATCGTCCATGGAGCCGTCGATGCCGGTTTTGGTATCATCGTCCGAGTTGGAGTCATCGTCCTTGGCGAAGGGATTCTTGAAAAAGCTCGTCGCATCGGGCTGCAGGCCCGAGAGCTTGATCCAGGGATTCTCGAGCTCGGGCTTGGGCATCGCCTGGGCCTCGGGCGCGGTCTCGTTGC
>CABUJN010000054.1:0-13137 GCA_902491935.1 uncultured Collinsella sp. | reverse complement strand
CCCCGGCGGCGTTCTGACCTGTGCTGGGTTGGCTATACGCGATGCTGAATCTTCAACATGAGGCCGTCTTGCGCCTCTTCGAGGCTCGGCACTGAGGCCTTCCAGGAAAAGTCTGCGAGGCTGCTGTCTAGTTTATTGCGGCTTACGACCGGGCAATAAGCGGGCGTCTCAACATGTTGGTCAAGCAAAATCTTTTGTTAATTTCGAACAGGTATTCGATGTGGATGACTTTGTACCGGGCGAAAGCGATTGAGTCTAATTATGTTTTCATGCAGGTCAAGGGTGCTGTCTACAAGGGGATGAGCTGACTCGTAATTTCGCGTGAATAAGTTCCGCATTATTTTAGCTGCGTTTACCTGTTAAAACACAACATCTTGTGCTCATCATCAAAAAAGAATACAGGATATGGAACTGGCGAAGGGCTACAATTGAAACAACGAGAAGCGTCGTTTCCCCATTACAACCTAATTGTTCGGAAGGAGTCGGATGGAATAGTTGTCAAAATCGAGGCCATATTGATGGTCCATTAAATTTCTTTAGGGGCGTGTGCGCTTATTGGTCAACAGCAGTATGCGCCCCCGTTTGTTCAAATCATTTCCAAATAGCTCTTCTTCAAGAACCTGACACTTGCGTGGCGGGGTGGGTTAGTTTGTAAAAAATGCGAAGGATGGCTTTTGGATTTTTGGAGGTGCGTAATTATTGGCCAATAACTATCTAGATGATTTGCTTGGAAAAATCTCTGCTTACGATCTGTTCAATGTGCTCTTACCGGGTGCACTCGTAACATATTCCGTCAGTCAGATGCCGTTGGGCAGTTGTATCGACTGCTCTAACTGGCTGGCACTATTTGTGATGAGTTATGTTCTCGGTCTTATTGCGTCGCGGATTGGCTCTCTTTGCATTGAACCGTTGGTCCGCAAACTACAACCGACCGGAAAGCGGGACTATTCTGCCTTTGCATATGCTCAGAAACGCGATCCAAAGGTCGAGCAGCTCTTAATGATTTCAAATATGTATCGCAGCCTGGCGGGGGCCGGTGTCCTGCTCGTAATTATTCTGCTTGCATCATTGTTGCCGGAATCTCATCGGCTTCCAGCGGCGCTGTGCTCTTTTATCGCCTTATTTGTTGCCTCCTGGATCAAGCAGGAACGGTATGTAGAAAAACGAATCAACTTCAATCTTGAGGAGTGTGATAACCATGAGCGAGATTAAGTCTCTGTCCGTTGATAACGGCGACATGTTTTATATCAATCACAATACTGATAACTTCAGCATGATTGACTGTAATATTACCGATGAGCGTAAGTCGGAAATCCTTGATGAGGTCAAAAACCTTGCAGGGAAAAAGGGCGTCGTTCGTTTTATCAGTACGCATCCGGACCAAGATCATATTCAGGGTATTGAGTATCTTGATGAGCTCGGGCTTATTAAGAATTTCTATTACGTTGACAATAATGTCTCCAAGTCCACGGAGACTGAGAGTTTCAAAAAGTATAAAGATCTGAAGGAGTCGTCGTGCGCTTACAAAATATACAAGGGGTGTAAGCGCAAATGGATGAACGTTTCTGATGGTGAGCGCGGTTCTGCTGGGATTAGCGTCCTCTGGCCCGATGTGAATAATGAGACCTTCCGGGATGCTTTGCGGGATGCCGAAAGCTCTGATAAACCCAATAATATTAGTCCTGCGATTGTCTACTCTCTTGATGAAGGGGTCCGTGCGCTTTGGCTTGGTGACATGGAGAATGACTACATGGAGGCGATCGAAGATGACATTGCGCTTTCGCCTGTGGACATTCTTTTTGCGCCGCATCATGGACGGAAGTCCGGTCGCGTTCCTAAGACATGGTTGGATAAGCTGGACCCTCGGTTGATCGTTGTGGGAAAAGCTCCGTCAGACGAGCTTGAGTATTACTCGAATTACAACACTCTGACACAGAACAGCGCTGGCGATATTTTGTTCTGTTGCGAGGCCGGTAAGACTCACGTTTACGTTGGATCTCCTTCTTACAGTGTCAATTTTTTAGACCGAGACCCTAATGCATCGGTTGTGAAGGGTTCGCTGTATTATTTGGGCTCTTTTGATTGCGGTGACCGTTAGTCCTGCTGTCGTCTCGTTCATTCGTGGCCTGCCCACGCTTTTACCGGACAGGCCTAGATGCGTCCTTTCATTTCATTGAGATGGTGTAGGATATTGTCCTGTAATACAAAAGCTCTGCGGAGCTTTAAGGGTGACGCTTTCTGTTAGAGAGTGTTGCCCTTTTTTCATGCATGTAATGTGCGACGTGCTAGCTAAACGCCATTCCGGCAATGGGATGGTCGAGTATGGTCGGTTTGGCACCTTACGCCTGCTGTCATTGGTGTAGTAAGCACTTGATTAAGACTACTTAAAGTCTATAATCAAAGAAAAACTCTGATATATCTTTTCAAAATAATGAAAGGAATGTTGATGACGATGCTTTGCCAGTTCACCTTCAGGAACTATAGATCCTATCGCGATGAGGCGGAGCTTTCCATGCAGGCGACGCCGATGAAGGAGTTTGAGCGTTCCCTCATAGAGTGTTCCGACGGGCAGAGTTTCCTTCCGGTGGCTGCGGTGTACGGGCCCAACGCTGGCGGCAAGTCTAATCTGCTCGAGGCTCTTGACTACGTTCGTTCGGCGGTAGCCAGACCAATTAGATTGCTGTCTGCCAGCGCTGATACACCAGAGGGTGATCGCCCTTTGATAGCCCGTTGTTCGGCGTTTGAGTTCGATGACGTGTCTGCTGCCGAGCCCACCGAGTTCGAGCTCTATTACCGCGCGGGCGAGCATGAGTACCGCTATGTTTTGTCTGTACACGCCGATGAGATCGTGTCCGAAGGGCTGTGGCGGCGTAAATTGGGAGCGTCGCGCACGGCGATGCTGTTCGAGCGCGAGGATACAAAGGTTGAACTCGGCCCCACACTGCGTAAGCTTGTGACGGCTGCGAGGTTCAACCCGAGCCTGCCGTACCTATCGTTCCTTTGCATCAACTTCGATGCTCCGGTGGTCCAGGAGGCGGCCAACTGGTTTCTCGACACTGTGTTTCTCAACTACAACAGTTCCTACCTGGAGCGGATGCTCGAGCAAATGCTCGACGAGGGCGACTCGCGCGAGGTCACGCGTTTTTTGCGCGCCGTTGATGTGCGTATTGATGGCTTCAGAGTGGAAAGGGCGCCGGAGTGGCGCGGCCAGCGCGTCTTCGTGAGGCACGAGGTGGGCGGCAAGTCATACGAGCTGCGTTTATCCGAGGAATCTGCCGGAACCCAGAAGCTTATGGGGTTGGCTGCGTATCTGATGACAGCGCTTGAACGTGGTGGCACCGTTGTGGTAGACGAGCTCGACGCCAAACTGCACCCGAAGCTTCTTCGCTATGTGATTCTGTTGTTTAAGGATCCTGAGGTCAACAAGAATGGCGCGCAGCTCATCTTCTCGTCCCAGGATGTGTCAACCATGCGAAACGATGTGTTCCGCCGTGACGAGATATGGTTCGCTGCGCGCGGCGAGGGGGAGGCGAGCCAACTGTGGTCTCTCGCCGACATCCACGAGGCAAACGGTAATCTGGTAAGCAAGAACGCGGCTTTCGACAAGCAATACCTGTCCGGTCGCTACGGCGCCGATCCGTATCTCACCCGCATCGAGGAGTGGGATTAGCATGGTGGCGAAGAAGCCGAAGGGCTGGCGTAGCGGCAAGCGAGGGGGCCGCTCGCGCATGGTTCAGATGACGCGTCATCTTGTAGTGAGCGAGGGCAAGGAGACCGAGCCTCGCTACTTTGAGGGTATGCGTGCGGCGTTGGGCGCGGCTAACGAGCGTAAGGTTGCCATTGTCGTTAAGGGAACCGGCAAACACACGCTTGACCTGCTTGACTTCGCCGTCGAACACTGTCGCTATGCGCCCGAGACGTTCGACCATGTGTGGCTCGTGTATGACAAGGATGACTTCCCTGCGTCCGACTTTGACGCGATGGAGCGCAAATGCACCGAGCTCTCCGATGAATCGAGGACCTTCCACGCGTTGTGGTCGAACCCCTGCTTCGAGCTGTGGCCGCTTTTGCACTTTCGCTACACGACCGCGCATATGTCCGCGTCCGACTGCCAGCATGCCCTCGCGCAGGAGATGTCGAGGAGCTTGGGCATCGAGTACCGCAAGAACCTGGACGGGATGTTTGGGGCAGTGGATGATAGGCGAGGCGAAGCTTTGCAGCGTGCTGGGCGCCTCGTCGCGTACCATAGGGAACTGGGTAACATTAAGCCATCTGCGCAAAACCCTGCAACTAAGGTTGGCGAGATATTCGATGTGATTGGGCCGTATCTGGTTGGATAGCCGAGTTCGATCGGGCTTGATAGGACTGGAGATTCATGAAAGATGTTGTTTTGGGCTGCCTGCCGTCTTTAATTGGATTGACCTTTTGGGACTCGATAGGATACTAGAGTGAATCTAGCGGTATTGACGCAGTCAACCTACGGGCCTGCGTCCTGCGGAAAGGCGGTCGTTCTTCCGGATGGCTGCCTTTCTTCATTACGCCTATGATGAGAGGCTTTATTGAAGAGTATTCGGCGTAACAATCATATCTTAGTGATTCGCCTAGTTAAACGCGCTAACAGAGTATCTCGAGCCAATCGTCGCGAACGGAGACCTGATGGCCGCCGCTAATACAAAGCCGTGGCTTACGGCGTCCGAGCAGATTGACCGTCTCAAATCGAGAGGTGTCCATTTCTCGCTGATGAGCGAAGACGATGCCAGAGCTTACCTGGAAAAGAACAGCAACTATTTTCGTCTGCGTGCTTATCGACTTGGGTTTCCTAAAGTTGAGGAGGGAAATCGCAAGGGAGAGTATGCAAATCTAGACTTTTACGCGGAAACGGAAACGAGCGATACCCGTGCCTATGAGCAAGCACTAGATATTGAGTTTATTGTTCATCGCGATATGCAGCGCTCGGGCTCGAGTAAAAGCGAGCTGGCAAAACGTATGGGCGTGAGTCTTCAGTCGCTTTCGAAATTGTTGAATTCTCAGCCCAACATGACGCTGAAAACGGTCACAAAGTTTGAGCTTGCGTTGGGTATCAAAATCATTCCTCAGGTCATTTCCGGTTATTCGAATGAGGCACCGTTTTTTTTCTCTCCAATGCGATTTCCATGGCGTATGGTCACGCTAAGAGCTATCTGATGGTCGTTACTGCACTTTCGTCCATGGGGGCTTTGACGCTGCCGGCAATTCTTCCTTCGGAATTGGCAGCGGACAGCGATGCGTCTTTCCAAAGTGAGTAAGTTTTTCCCAGTTTGATTTTACATGCCGCTGTGTGTAAATGTAACGTGGTGCCGAATCGGTAGTTTGACTGATTCGACACTTATATTTCGAAGTTTCTAGTTGAAGCCCTGCGATGCCCGTGCTACGACAGCCAAATTAACCGTGACGTCCTGTCTTGCGACACGCATGTCGCTCCGCACGGGTATCATGGTGAAAGCGATTTCAACGACGGGGGTACTCGTGGTAAAGATGAAAGATGTGGCCGAGCTGGCCGGCGTTTCGAGCGCCGCCGTCTCGCGCTACCTCAACGGTGGATATATCTCGGCGGACAAGGCCGAGCGCATTAAGCAGGCAATCGAGCTGACCGGATACGTGCGATCCAGCCAGGCTCGCGCGCTGCGCACCGGTTCCACCAAGCTCATCGGCGTCATCGTACCTAAGATCAACTCGGAATCCGTGAGCCGCATTACCGCCGGCATTGGTCAAGTGCTCGGTCGCCGTGGCTACCAGATGCTGCTTGCCAACACCGACAACGCGGCCGATCGTGAGCTCGAGTACCTCGATTTATTCCAAAACCACCCAGTTGATGGCATTGTGCTGGTGGCAACCATGATTACCGACGAGCACCGTCGCGCGATTGAGTCGTGCCGTGTGCCCATTGTGTTGATCGGCCAACATGTCGAGGGCGCGGCGTGCGTCTATCACGACGATTACGAGGCTGCCTTTGAGCTCGGCCGTGCGCTTGCGGGTCGGGTGGATGGCAAGATCGCCTACATCGGAGTTACCGAAGAGGACCGCGCGGCCGGTTATGACCGCCGTCGCGGTTTTGAGGCCGGCTTGCGCGCCGCGGGCAACCCACTCGATGCCGCCTTGGTTCGCCTGGGCTCGTTTACGCTCGACTCGGGCTATCGCGCTGCGCGTGAACTGCTCTCCGTCACTCCCGATATTTCGTTTATCGCGTGCGCGACCGACACTATGGCGGCGGGCGCGCTGCGTGCCATCGATGAGGTTCGCGGCATGGGCGAGGGCATGCACCGCGTGAGCGGTTTCGGCGACAACGCGTTTTTGCGCGCGCTGACGGGCGGCATTCCCACCGTGCATTACGGCTACCTGACCAGCGGTGTCGAGGCGACCAATATGTTGCTCAACACGCTCGATGGCGCGGAGGGGGAGAACGGCCTAAAGACGCTCAAGCTCGGCCATCAGTTGATGAATGTCTAGGTCTTGATCGCGCCTGCCCGCCTTTGAGTCCCCCGTTTTTTGTCCCAAAACTACCATTCGCCGGCTTTTTCCTACCGTTCACCCGACTATGAAAACGATTACAGACATATGAAACTGAAAACGATTACAGTGTAAGTGTCAAAGATGGCCGGGTGCAGATGCTCCCGTTGGAGGAAAGGGAAGTCATGGACTACCGCAAAACAGCCCAAGAGGTGCTCGACAACATCGGTGGCGCCGACAACGTTATTTCGGCCGCACACTGCGCCACGCGTCTGCGCCTTGTGATTGCCGATAACGCCAAGGTCGACAAGGAGGCCCTCGAGAATATCGACGGCGCCAAGGGCGTCTTTGAGGCCCAGGGCCAGCTCCAGATTATTTTTGGTACCGGCACCGTCAACAAGGTCTACGACGAGTTCATCGCGCTTAGCGGCGTCGAGGCTGCCACCAAGGCCGAGGTCAAGGAGGCCGCGGCGCAGCAGCAGAACATCTTTATGCGTGCCATCAAGGTGCTCGGCGACGTCTTTGTCCCCATCATCCCCGCCATCGTGGCTTCGGGCCTGCTGCTGGGCATTATGAGCGCCCTCAACTTTATGGCCTCCAACGGCTTTATCGCGCTCGACACCAATAACTTTATCTACAAGATTGCCGATCTGGTCTCGGGAACGTCCTTTGGCATTCTGCAGATCCTAATCGGTTACTCCGCCGCTAAGGCCTTTGGCGCCAACCCGTATCTGGGCGCCGTCGTCGGTGGTGCGTTTATCAACTCCTCGCTGCAGAGCGCCTACACGGTTGCCTCCGAGGGCGTGCAGACCATGGTCACCGTCATTCCCGGCGTGTACAGCTTTGAGTGGGTCGGCTATCAGGGCCATGTGATCCCCATCGTCATCGCCTGCGCAATTTTGGCCTTCCTCGAGAAGCGCCTGCACAAGATCGTTCCCGAGATGTTCGACCTCTTTGTGACCCCGCTCGTCTCGGTGTTCGTGACCGTGCTCGTGACGCTTGTTGCCGTTGGCCCCATCTTCGTGTGGGCCGAGAATGCCATCCTCGGTCTGATCCAGGCCCTGCTGACCCTGCCCTTCGGAATCGGTTCCTTTATCGTTGGCCTGTTCTATGCCCCCACGGTCGTTACCGGTATCCACCAGATGTACACCGCCATCGACCTGGGCCAGCTCGCCCAGTACGGCGTGACTTACTGGCTGCCCATCGCCAGCGCTGCCAACATCGCCCAGGGTGGTGCCGCGCTCGCCGTTGCCTTTAAGACCCGCGATGCCAAGATCAAGGGCCTGGCGCTTCCTTCGGCCCTGTCCGCCTTCATGGGCATTACCGAGCCTGCCATCTTTGGTGTGAACCTGCGCTTCTTTAAGCCCTTCATCGCCGGCTGCATCGGCGGCGGTTGCGGTGCCCTGGTCTGCGCGCTCACTTCGCTGGCCGCCTCCGGCACGGGCGTTACCGGTATCTTCGGTATCCTGCTGTGCCTGGCCCAGCCCGTGCAGTACGCGATCATGTTTGCGGTCGCCGCGCTGGTTTCCTTTGCCGTCTCGTTTGTCCTGTACAAGGACGAGCCCAAGGCTTCCGAGCAGGCCTAAGAGCTTTTGATTAAGGGAATGCCCGCGGGCTGTATGCTCGCGGGTGTTCCCCGCATCTGGTGCCGATCTCTGGTGCTTTGTTACTTTCGATCCGTTAGGACTTTGATATGTCTAATGCACTTGGTCGCGACCTTGCAAAGCTGGTTGCCGCTGTTGACGCTGCCGCCTCTGAGTGCGGTCATGGCGCGTATGGCCAGCGCTTCCATATTATGCCGCCGGCGGGCTGGCTCAACGATCCCAATGGTCTTTGTCAGGCGGGCGGCGTGTTCCATGCCTATTTTCAATATGCGCCGTTCGATGTCGGGGGTGGCGTTAAGGCCTGGGGCCATGCGACGAGCCGCGATCTTATGACGTGGGACTATGTTGGCGCTCCGCTGCTGCCCGACGAGCCGTTCGATTGCCACGGTGTGTATTCGGGCTCCGCGCTTGCCGAGGACGGTCGCATTCGCGTGCTCTATACGGGCAACGTTAAGCTTTCCGATGCGGACGGCACATACGACTACGTCAATACCGGCCGCCGCGCCGATACTGTTTATGTCGAGAGCGTTGATGGCCTTGTCGGTCGGGAGTTCAGCCAAAAGCGCGTGGTGCTGGCGTCCGAGGATTATCCCGAGGATTTGACCTGCCATGTGCGCGATCCCAAGGTGTGGCATGACGCGGACGGGCGTTATCACATGGTGCTGGGCGCGCGTCGTCGCGTGGATGGGCCGCATGTCGATAGTCGATTTTGCGCCATGCACGGCGAGGGTGCCGGGCGCGATGTGGGCGAGATCCTGGTGTATGGCTCGGCCGATATGCTGAGTTGGGAGCTCGAGAGCCGCGTGTCTACGCCCGAGCGCTTTGGCTTTATGTGGGAGTGCCCGGGGTATCTGGAGCTTGAGGCGGATGGCGGCGTGCCGGCAAGGTTTCTGTCTTTCTCTCCCCAGGGGCTCGAGGGCGACCGTTGGGACCGCGGCAATGTGTATGCAGCGGGCTACATGCCTGTAACGGGCGACATTACCGGTGGTGATGGCGTCTATGATCTGGGCGAGTTCCGTCTGTGGGACGCCGGTTTTGATTTCTATGCTCCGCAGGAGTTTACGGCCGAGGACGGTCGCCACATTCTGATCGGTTGGATGGGCATGCCCGATGAGCCGACCTATGGCAACGCGCCCACCGTGGCGTGCGGCTGGCAGCACTGCATGACAGTGCCGCGCGAGCTTACGGCCGGCGACGATGGCGTGGTGCTGCAGCAGCCGACACGCGAGATCGAGCTCCATTATGCTTCGGTGCGTGTGGGGGAGGGCTCGTTGGAGGTTGCCGGCGATACCTGCTTTGACGTTGTTGCCGACGGTGTCGACGGTGCGTTTACCGCGACCGTTGATGGCGAGCTGAAGCTGTCGTTTGTGCCTGCCGAGGGCGAACTGCCCTCGCGCTTTGAGATGCGATTTACCGATGAGGGCCGCGCTTCTGCCGGCTGCGGTCGTACCGTGCGCTGGGAGCCCGTCGACGAGGTTCGTAACGTGCGCATTGTTGGCGATGTCTCGTCGGTCGAGGTGTTTGTGAACGATGGCTCGCTCGTGTTTTCGACGCGCATCTATCCCGAGGCCTATGGCGTGACCGTTGACGCTCCGGGTGCGAGCGTGACCTATCACGCGCTCAATATCTAGGCGATTCGTCGCATATCGGCGCTATACTGCAGCCGTTGCCCACGATGCGGGGAACACCCGCATCGTGGGTTTTTGTTTGTGAAGGGAGGTTGCCGTATGGGCGTACAGCAGCTAGAAGAGGCCTGGGCTGCAAGGACTGGCGCGCGTGAGGCGCGTCTTGTTGCGGCCCTGCATGTGCCGGCGGCGCTGTCTCTGTTGGGGGTTGTACGTCCCGGCGATCGTCTGGTTGCGTTTGCCGATGACTTTGCCGATGCGTTTGCGCACGGCTTTGATGGTTGCGATGTCGTGCTGGTGGGCTCGCCGTCCGCCGAGGCGTTTGCCGCTGCGTCCGAGGGCTTTGATGCTTCGTTTGATGTCGAGGGTCCGCACTTGTGGTGGTTCGTCAACTCCATCGGCGGGTTTGGTCTGCGTGTGCCCGATCTGCGCGCTCTGGGCCGCGCTGCTCGTGAGGCCCATGCGCTGTTTGTGGTGGATAACACGGTGGCGTCGGCTTTTGGCTGCGATCCGCTGCGTTTGGGTGCCGTGCTGTCGCTCGAGGCGCTCGACCGCGTGTGCGCCGGCAAGGCTCCGCGCAAGTTGGTTGCCGTATCGGTCGCGCGCTCGCAGCTCAAGCACCATCGCGTGGATGCCGCGGCTGAGTGCGCGCATGCCCTGCTTGAGGGCTGTGGCTTGGCCAAGCTTGATATGCCTGCTGACGAGGCCGGTGCGCTGGCGTGCGGGTTGGACTCGCTCGATGTCCGCATGCAGGCACATTTCGACCGCGCACGTGCGCTGGCCGAGTATCTGGCCGCCAATGAGATTGTGCGCAACGTGCGCTATCCCGGGCTGAGCTCGCATCCCGACCATGCGGCTGCAACGGGAATCCTCGAGCACGGCTTTGGCCCGGCAGTTGAATTTGACCTTATCGAGCGTAGCGCGGGGGAGCTGTTCGATGCTTTGCCGGGGGAGTTTCGCACATCGCCCGCCGGCGGCGCAACGACGCGCCTTTCGGCTCCACGCGGCAAGCAGGGGAGCACCATCCGCCTCTTCGCCGGCACCGACGACCCCTTGATCGTGGCCGCCACCCTAGATAATGCCCTCCGCAACTAGCTAAATCATCCTCGACTTCATAAGTTGCGGTGAAATAGGGATTGATTTACGGCTTTAACCGCATAAACAGTCCCTATTTCACCGCAACTTATGAGAAGGGGTTGGGTAGCTAAAAAGCCCCGTCCAAATTGGCTACTCTTTGATGCTGGCGATGAGGGCGTTGGCTTTGGTGGCGATGACGTTGTTGATGTCGGTCTGCAGCTCCTCGTAGGCCGCTATGGCTCGCTCTCCGGCGGGCGTGAGCGTGGACCCGCGGGCGCCGTCGCGCTCGATGAGCTTGCAGCCTAGCTGGCCTTCGGCCTCGTTTACAATACGCCATGCCTTGGAATACGCCATGCCCATGCTCTTGGCGGCGCGGTTGAGCGAGTGCTCACGGGCAATACCCTGCAGCAGCAAGACGCAGCCGTGGCCGAACACGCCCGGCAGATCCTTGTCGCACGCTTGAATGACCAACTTTGCCGTCGTCTTGTACTTCATATGCTCCACGTCTCCCCGCTAAAGTGTTTGCTGGGCAAACGCAAAGCCTGCGTCAAGCCCTCGTGTGCTCTTCTTAAATCATGCATTGTAGCAGTCAAAGTGCGTTAAGATACTTCCCCAGTATTGGGCGCCCAAGGTTGGGCTGGGTCCTACGAGGCCTGCAGCCGACCGGTCGCATGGAAAAAGGAGAAACATGGCTACGTTCTTTCCCGGTGAGTCCCACACGTTTTCGGAGTATCTGCTGGTCCCTGGTTACTCGTCCTCGCAGTGCATCCCCAACAACGTCTCTCTTAAGACGCCGCTGACCCGCTTTAAGCGCGGTGAGAAGCCGGCAATCACCCTGAACATCCCCATGGTTTCCGCCATCATGCAGTCCGTCTCGGGCGTCGACATGGGTGTCGCGCTCGCTACCGAGGGCGGCCTGTCCTTCATTTACGGTTCCCAGAGCGCCGAGTCCGAGGCCGCCATGGTCAAGGCCGTCAAGGATCACAAGGCCGGCTTCGTTCAGTCGGATTCCACGCTGACCCCCGACATGACTATGGAGCAGGTCATCGAGCTTAAGGAGAAGACCGGCCACTCCACCATGCCGGTCACCGACGACGGCACTCCCAAGGGTAAGCTCCTGGGCATCGTCACCAGCCGTGACTATCGCCCCAGCCGCGATGACCACCAGACGAAGGTCTCCGAGTTCATGACCCCGCGTGAGCAGCTCATCGTGGGCGACAAGAACATCAGCCTCAAGGTTGCTAACGACGTCATCTGGGACAATAAGCTCAACGCCCTGCCCATCGTCGACGACTACGATCACCTGATGGGCATCGTCTTCCGCAAGGACTACGACAGCCACAAGACCAACCCCAACGAGCTGCTCGATAACGACAAGCGCTACATGGTTGGTGCCGGTATCAACACCCGCGACTATGCCGAGCGCGTGCCGCTGCTCATCGAGGCCGGTGCCGATGTCCTGTGCATCGACTCCTCCGAGGGCTTCAGCGAGTGGCAGAAGCGCACCATCGAGTGGATTCGCGCCAACTACGGCGAGGACGTCAAGGTCGGTGCCGGTAACGTCGTCGACGCCGAGGGCTTCCGCTTCCTGGCCGACTGCGGTGCCGACTTCATCAAGGTCGGTATCGGCGGCGGTTCCATCTGCATCACCCGCGAGACCAAGGGCATCGGTCGTGGCCAGGCCACCGCGCTGATCGACGTCTGCCGCGCCCGTGACGAGTACTACGAGGAGACCGGCGTCTACGTGCCCGTGTGCTCCGACGGCGGTATCGTCTACGACTACCACATGACGCTCGCCCTTGCCATGGGTGCAGACTTTATGATGCTGGGCCGTTACTTCGCCCGCTTTGACGAGAGCCCGACCGAGCGCGTCAACGTCAATGGCCAGTACATGAAGGAGTACTGGGGCGAGGGTTCTGCGCGTGCCCGCAACTGGCAGCGTTACGACCTGGGCGGCGCCGCAAAGCTCAGCTTCGTCGAGGGCGTCGACTCCTACGTTCCCTACGCCGGCTCCCTCAAGGACGGCGTGGGCGGTACGCTCTACAAGGTCAAGTCCACGATGTGCAACTGCGGTGCCCTCTCGATCCCCGAGCTCCAGGAAAAGGCGCGCCTGACCCTGGTAAGCTCCACCTCCATCGTCGAAGGCGGCGCCCACGATGTTGTGGTCAAGGATTCGCAGCAGTCTGTGTCTTATCGATAGGATAAGAGCTGAACATAAAGGTTGAGTATCAACCACGTTATTTAGATAAAGCGAGATGCATGCAAGTCGCAGGCATCTCGCTTGTCGTATTTGCTATCATCAACCAAGTTAACCCTAGGGTCGGTCGGCTAGGCTTTGCTCGCTG
>CABUJN010000053.1:0-13357 GCA_902491935.1 uncultured Collinsella sp. | reverse complement strand
ACGACGTCACGATCTCGTCGTCATATTCCATGAGCTCGTGGGCTGCCTTGAGCTGCTCCATGACCTGTGCGGGGTCGGCCTCATCGGCCTTAGTGAGCACCAGGACCTTCTTGCAACGGGCGCATCTGACGCGCTCGGCAACCCAGGCGTCTCCCCTGCCGATCGGTTTGGTGGCATCAATCAAAAACGCGACGACATCAACATCGTTCAGCTACAACAGCGCGCTCTTGTTGAGCTCGGATCCCAGGCCGTCCTTGGGCTTATGAATACCCGGGGTATCGACAAAGACCAGCTGGTAGCCGGGACGGTTGACGACGGCGCGCATGCGGCGGCGGGTCGTCTGGGCCACCGGCGAAGTGATGGCGACCTTCTTGCCATAGCAGGCGTTGAGCAGCGTAGACTTGCCGGCGTTGGGACGACCGACCAGGGCCACAAAGCCGCTGCGGAAACCGGGCTCCACGTCGCCAAAGCCCGCGAGGTTGTCGTCCTCGTCGCACAGGGCGTCGAGCTCCTCGTCGCTCATGCCCTCAAACGGGTCGAACTCCTCGACATCCTCGAGCTCCTCGGTATCCACCGCATCCAGGACCTCGTCATCCAAAACTTCATCGGTAGGCTGCATATTGTCGGACATGGGAATCCCTTTCTAAATAAAGCCGAGCGCGCGGGCAAATACCAGCACGCCCACAATCGCGGCGGTGATGGAAAGAACGTATACAGAGGCGGCGGCGATGTCCTTCGCACGCTTGGCCAGCGGATGGAGCTCCTGGGTCGCTAGGTCGACGATAGCCTCCATAGCGGTGTTGCACAGCTCGCCGTGAATCACCAGGCCACAACAGATGATAATCGTGACCCACTCGGCAATGTCGAGCCCCACGATACAGCCGGCGATGACGGTACACACGCCCGCCACGAGCATGACCTTAATGTTGCGCTCGGTCTTGACGGCGGTGACGAAGCCCTCCATGGCGTAGGAAAACGACTTTAAGAAGGACGGATGGTCCTTGTTCGATCCGGGAATCATAGACGGCTCCTAGTCGTGGGCGTGGTTGGTGATGGGGCCGACGTGGACTAGCTTAGGGTCCTCGCCGCGCTCGAGCGCCAGATCGCGCAGGATGGCGTCCTCGCGGGCCTCCATGACCTCGGCCTCGTCGTCCTCGATGTGGTCATAGCCCAGCAGGTGCAGCATTCCGTGTACGAGCATCAGACGGCACTCGTCAGCGGGGCTATTGCCAAAACCGGGGGCCTGACGGGCAATAACCTGCGGGGCCAAGATAATATCGCCGAGCTCGAGCGTCTCATCGGCGGGAATGTCATCGTCGAAGGCCGAATCGCACTCAAACGAAAGCACATCGGTGGTGCGGTCGATACCGCGCCACTCGTGGTTGAGCTCGTGCATCTCGTCCTCGTCGACATACGAAAGGGAAATCTCGACTCCACGTTCAACGCCCTCGGCGGCAAGCACAACCTCGCAGATGTGCTCCACCTCCTGCGCGTCGAGCAGCGTATCGAGCTCGGCATCGTTGCTGATCAATACACTCAACGGGACTCCTTTCGGTCGCGCGGGCGCTGCTCGCGCACGTCATCATAAGCTTCATATGCCTCGACGATACGACCCACCAGGGCATGGCGCACCACGTCGGCACGCTCGAGGTGAGAAAATGCGACATCGTCGACACGGCCCAAAATCTGCTCAACGTCAGCAAGACCGCCACGACGACCCACCAGGTCGCGCTGGCTCAGGTCGCCGGTAATCACGAACTTGGAGTTGAACCCAAGGCGTGTCAGGAACATCTTCATCTGCTCGGGCGTGGTATTTTGCGCCTCGTCGAGCACCACGAAGGCATCACTCAGTGTGCGGCCGCGCATGTAGGCAAGCGGGGCGATCTCGATCACGCCACGCTCCATAAGCTCATCGGTGCGCTCGCGATCCATCATGTCAAAAAGGGCGTCGTAGAGCGGACGCATGTAGGGGTCGATCTTTTCCTCAAGGGTACCGGGCAAAAAGCCCAGATTCTCCCCCGCCTCGACAACCGGACGCGTCAAGATCAAACGGCCCACCTCGTGACGCTTGAGCGCGGCAACGGCGAGCGCCATGGCCAGATAGGTCTTACCGGTACCGGCAGGACCCAAGCCAAAGGTGATGGTATGCGAGCGAATGGCATCCACGTAGCGCTTTTGCCCGAGCGTCTTGGGACGAATGACGCGGCCGCGATACGAAAGCAGCACGTCATCGCGAAGCGACGTAGCCTCGTGCTCACCGTCGCGCAGGACGGCCAGGCAGCGAGAGACATCGTCGGCAGACAGCGTGCGCCCGGCGGCCGCCTCGCGAAAAGCGTGCTCGAAAAAGCGCGCCACGAGTTCGACCTCGTCCGGGTCGCCGCTCACGGCGATGCTATCGCCACGGGCGACCACGTGAGCGCGAACCAAGCTCTCGAGCACGCGAAGGACGCCGTCGCCGGCGCCCAAAACGCACGAGGGATCAATTCCCTCGGGAACGGTAAGTCTAATCTTCGAGGCTTCCATGAACCTCCCTGCGTGCATGGACCAAGCCGGAATCATCGACTCCGATGATAGCAACATCGAGCAGGCACGGGGCTGTAAGTCCACAGGTATCGTCAAGACGGGCATGATGGAACGAGCCGAGCGTCAGGTTGTCACCATACTCGAGCACGGCACGCTCGACCGTGCCCACGCGACGACGAGCGTCGGCAATAGCGAGCTCCTGTGCGGCGGCCCGCATACGGCGGCTGCGCTCGGCCATAACCTCGGGTGGCACCTGGTCGGGCATGTCGGCAGCAAGGGTACCGGGACGCTTGCTGTAGCGAAACACGTGCATACGCGAGAAACCCACACGGCGGCACAGCGCCAGCGACTCCTCGAACCCCTCGTCCGTCTCACCAGGAAAACCGACGATGACATCGCACGAAAGGGACGCCTGGGGCAAGTTGGCGCGAATCATACGCACCGTGTCCTCAAAGGCTTCGGCGCTATAGGGACGGCCCATGCGATGCAGGGTCGCCGTGCAGCCGGACTGCACGGGCAGGTGCAAAAACGGGGCGATACGCTGCGGGTAGCGCGCCATAACCTTAAGAAGGCGCTCGGAGATATCCATGGGCTCGACCGAGGAAATGCGCACATGCGGAATAGACGTGCGCTCCATGATGGCCACGAGCAGCTCATCGATTTCGACGTGCTCGTCGGTCGCGCTCTTGCCATCGTAGGCACCCAGGTTCACACCGGTCAGCACCACCTCGGGCACGCCGGCCTCCTGGGCCTCGCGAACTTGCTCGAGCACGGACTCGACGGGCACGGAGCGCTCGGGGCCGCGCGCCTTCCACACAATGCAATAGGTGCAGCGATGGTTGCAGCCATCCTGAATCTTCACGCCCAGGCGAGAGCGACCGAGCGCATCGACCACCTCGCCATCGCTGCAGGCGGGAACGCTATCGGACTCAACACCCAGCACCTCGCATACACGTTCGGCGACATCTATCTTGGACGGCTCGGCAATCACGCGATCCGAAAGCTCCGACAGCTCCTCGGGATGCAAATTGACCACGCATCCGGTCACGACCACATAGGGCTCGTTTGGATGGGCCAGCGCATGACGGACGGCCTTACGGGTCTTGGCCTCGGCCTCGCCCGTAACGGCACAAGTGTTAATGACGATCAGATCGGCATCCTGGGGCTCCACAATAGCAAAGCCCAGGCGCATAAGATCGGCAGTGATACGGTCAGACTCAACCCGGTTGACACGGCAGCCGAGGTTGACGACGGAAATATGGGGTGCGAGCACGCGGGCTCCTTAATCGAGGATATCGTCGAGGGCACTCTTGATACGGTCGGTCACCGACTTCTTACCGGAAGCGACGTCATCGCCCATCTCATCGGCAAAAGCACGGAGCAGCTCGCGTTGCTTATTGGAAAGATTGGTGGGAACGACCACGCGCAGTTGCACGATCAGGCGACCACGCGAACCGCCACCGCCAATGCGCGGCATGCCGTAATTATTGACGCTCACGGTGTCGCCGTACTGTGTACCAGCAGGGACCGTCACCTTGACGACCTCATCGGGCATAATGCCCTCGACCTCGATCTCGCAGCCGAGCGCTGCCTGCGCAATCGAAATATCGCTCACGAGGTACAGGTCGTCACCGTTGCGCTTAAAACGCTCGTGGTCGGCGACGCGCACGTTGACGATCAGGTCGCCCGAGGGCTCGCCGCGAAGGCCAGCCTCGCCAAAGCCGCTCACGCGCAGCTGGCGACCGGTCGAAACGCCGGCAGGAATATCGATGTCGATCTTTTCATGCGAAGGCGTGCGGCCCTGACCGTCGCAGGTCTCGCAGGGATGGTCGATGACCGTGCCCTCGCCATGGCAGTCGGGGCAAGGCGAAGAGGACTGAACCTGGCCCAAAAACGATCGCTGAACCGTCGTGACATAGCCCGTACCGTGGCAGCGGCCGCACTGCTTTTCCTGTGCGCCCTCTGCCCTACCGGTGCCGTTGCAGTCCTCGCAAGGAGCAAGGCGGTCATAGCTGATCGTCTTTTTGCAGCCGAGCGCCGCCTCCTCGAGCGTCACCGAAAGCGAGATGGCCATATCACGTCCGCGACGACGCTCACGACGGCTGCGGGCGCCACCGCCGGCACCGCCGCCAAAGAACGACGAGAACAAGTCGTCCATGCCCATGCCACCAAAGATATCGTTGATATCGACGTAGCCCGAACCACCAGGGCCGTCGGCAGTGCCGTAACGGTCGTAGTTAGCACGCTTCTGCTCATCGGAAAGAACGGAATAGGCCTCGTTGAGCTCCTTGAACTTGGCCTCGGCCTCGGGGTCGTCCGAAACGTCCGGGTGTACGGTACGGGCCTTCTTTAGAAACGCGCGCTTAATCGTCCGCGCGTCGGCATCCCTGTCGACGCCAAGCACCTCGTAGTAATCCCTATTTTCCGACACGACCGAATCCTTCCGACTTTCATTATTGTCATAGTGCGTCCTATACCCAAGCAGGGCCGACCGCAAACAGAGGGTTTGATGTTATTGCATTTGGTACGGCGAAAGCATGGCCCGTTGCGAACAGCTCGCGAACCAAACCGACACGAGCGCGAACATGAAGCCGTTGGCAAAACCGTTGGCAAACTGCATCGCGCCGCGCTTCCACCACAGCAGGCTGCGATGAAGCACGCCGTCCGAAAGCACCATGAACAGGCCCATGGCAAACGGAATAAAGCACATCATGGCAAAGGCCGAGAACACGCCCGAGATGGCCGAGAGTACCAAAAACGGCGCCACGATGCCCATCAGGTAAAAACCGGTACGAGCTTTACCTTCCAAGCGCTCGGCCTCAACATGGGCGCGGCCGACCAGGTCGCCGCCCGCGGCACCGTTGGTGCCAGCATGCCCCATGCCGCTAATGCGGACCTCGTCGCCATCGTGCGTGCCGGCAGGAAACTCAATCGTCTGCTCGGAGGTTACGCGAGTACGACCGCTGCCACCGCAATCGGGGCAGGGGTCGGCCACGACTTTACCGGAACCGCCGCACTCGGGGCAGACCGACTGGAACGTACCCGCACCAAACAGGAAGGACAGGTCGACGTCGATGTGACCGCGGCCGCCACAGCTTGGGCAGGTATGGGCATGCTCGGAGGAGACAGAACCCGAGCCGCCGCAATGTCCGCATGTATCGAAACGCGTGTAGCGGACGGTCTTGCGGGCACCGCACTTGGCCTCCTTGGCGTCGAGTTTGATATCGACGACCACATTGGCGCCGTTCTCGGGATTGTAGGCAGCCTGGCCGCGACGCTGCTGGCCCCAGGCGCCACCAAAGGGAAAGCCGCCCTCAAAGGGATTGCCATAGCCCGTGTTGCCGGCGTAGCCGCCACCATAGGACGAAGCCGTAGGAGCACCGGCAAAGGGATTGCCAGAACGCATGGCGTCGTAGCGCGCACGTTTTTGCTCATCCGAAAGCACGGCGTAAGCCTCGGAAACCTCTTTAAACTTTTCCTCGGCATCCGGCTCTTTGTTGACGTCCGGATGGAGCTTGCGAGCCTTTTGCTGGAAGGCCTTTTGAATATCACGCGAGGTGGCGTCCTTGGAGACACCCAGAATCTCGTAGTAATCTTTTTCGTTCATCGTCGCCATGCGCGGCAACCTCCTGCTCACAGCAGCGTATATATTCCGGTAATTCTACCCGAGCGGCCTAAGCTAGATCCCAAAACAGCTCGAACAGAACATTTCCATCGAGCCAGCCCAGGTGTGTCGGCGCCAGACGAGCTCGAACATGGCCCGCGACGACATCTGCCGAAGTGAAGGGTCCCTCATGGACCCCGAGCGTCTCGGGCACCCAAGTGGCAAGACCCAATTCGAGCGTGCGATCGCAGGCAGCTGCCAGCTCGCCCGTTGGGATGACACGAACCGCGCGAACCAACAGGTCGGACGCGACACCGCGCGTCATGCGACAAGCGAGCATCAGGTCTTCGGCCGCGGCCTCGCGCTGCGAGAGATATTCGGCCTCGAACGCCGTCGCGTCATCGTCACGTTGCACCAGACGCACGCGGTACGCATCGCCTCGAGAAGACACGCCGGGGAACAAACCCGCAAGACGGTCGAAATCCTCGGCGTCGAGCATGCCCGCGGCAGAACGACCCAGGCCCAGGTAGCCCCGTCCGGTCCAGTAGGCAATGTTATGGGCGCACTCATAGCCGTCGAGCGCGTAGCTCGCCACCTCATACGGGTGATAGCCGGCGGCACCCAGGAGCTCGCGTGCCACGCCCATGCATGCGGCCTGAAAATCCTCATCAGGCTCGAGCGACTCGTCGCGGCACGCCATGCGATAAAGGGGCGTCCCCTCCTCAAGCGTGAGCGGGTAGACCGACACATGATGCGGAGCCGCCGCCAGCACGCCATCGAGCGTGCGCTTCCAACTCACTGCGGTCTGCCCGGGAAGTCCGCACATAAGGTCGCACGACACGTCAAGCCCAGCGTTCTTGACCGTCGAGATGGCAGCGAGCGCCCGATCGGCATCGTGAATACGGCCGATGGCAGTAAGTTCGGCATTATCGAGCGTTTGCACGCCCAAAGAGACGCGTGTGACACCAACCTTGACAAGTGCAGTGGCAAGATCGGCGGTCAGCGACTCGGGATTGGCCTCGCAGGTAAACTCAACGGGGGCGCACCACGCACGAATACGCCGCGCCAGCTCCACCAGGCGCTCCCCCGCCAGCGACGGCGTACCGCCGCCAACATAGACGGTGCGGATCTGGTCGAGGGCCCCGGCATTGCCAAAAGCATCGAGGCGCGCATACAACTGCTCAAAATAGGCATCGAGCGCGGCGCCCAGCTCACACGGAGCGAAACTGCGCGAATCAAAGTCGCAGTAGCGGCACTTTTGGGCACAG
This sequence comes from uncultured Collinsella sp., assembly GCA_902491935.1. GTDB lineage: Bacteria > Actinomycetota > Coriobacteriia > Coriobacteriales > Coriobacteriaceae > Collinsella. Next base: position 5,962 of record CABUJN010000053.1, on the reverse strand, counting down.
AACGGCACGTGCGCATACAGCGCGGTAACGGCCACCCTTAAGCCTCCAGCGGATGAGGTGGCACCGATTCGCCGGCGGCAAGGGCAGCCTCGCAGGCCACCACATCGCGCTCGATCTCATCGACCAGTGCCATGAACTCCTCATACGTGGAGCAGCGCACCACCTGGGCACGCCAAGCGGCGGCATGGGGCATGCCTTTTAAGTACCAGCTTGCGTACGTGCGGGCGCGCGACATGAGCGGCAGGAGCTCATGCGTCAGCGTTAGGTGCTCACGCAGGGCGTCCAGGCGCTCGACGGAGCTGCGCGGCGGCACCGGTATGCCATCGAGCGCAAGGGCGCGAGCATCGCCAAAGACCCAGGGATTACCGTAGATACCGCGCGCGATAAACACCGCGCTGGCACCCGAGTTACGCAGGTGCTCCGCGGCATCCTCGGCGCAGAACACGTCACCCGAACCGATCACGGGAATCTCGACGGCATCTGCGACCTCATCGACGACTGACCAATCGGCCTGGCCCGTGTAGAGCTGCGTGGCGCAACGACCATGCACGGCGACTGCGGCAGCCCCTGCACCCTCAAGCATCTGGGCAAATGTCGCGGCATTGCGGTCCTCGGCATAAAAGCCCTTGCGAATCTTGACGGTCACGGGCACGTGCGCCGCACCCACCGTGGCCTCGACGATCTTCTCCGCCAGCTCGGGCGTTCGCATAAGCGCCGAGCCCTCGCCCTTGGTAACGACCTTGCGGGCGGGGCATGCCATATTGATATCGATGAGCGACAGGCGATCGCCAACGCGTTCCTCGACGGCGGCGACGGCGCTCGCAAACTGATCGGGCTTGGATCCAAAGAGCTGCACACAAATCTGCTGCTCCTCGTCGGCCGGTAGCACCAGGCGCCAGGTCTTGTTGCTGGCATAGGCAAGGCCCGCCACGCTCACCATCTCGCTGTAGGCAAGGTTGGCACCGCGGCGGCGGCACATGATGCGGTAGGCAGGGTCGGTCACGCCCGCCATGGGAGCCATAAGGAACGGCTGCTCGGCATAAGCGCCCAGCAGCCACTGACTATATTCGGAGAGCGTCATAGACCTACTCGTCCACCTTGAGAATCGCCATAAACGCCTCCTGCGGGACCTCGACCGAGCCAATAGCCTTCATGCGCTTCTTGCCCTCTTTCTGCTTCTCGAGCAGTTTGCGCTTACGCGAAATATCACCGCCGTAGCACTTGGCAAGCACGTCCTTGCGACGCGCCTTGACGGTGGAGCGGGCAATGATCTTATTGCCGATAGCACCCTGGATGGGCACCTCGAACAGCTGGCGCGGAATAATCTCCTTGAGCTTGTCGCACAGGCCGCGGGCAAGACCGTAAGCCTTATCCTTGTGGACGATAAACGACAGCGCGTCCACCTCGTCGCCCGAAAGCAGGATATCGAGCTTCACGAGCTCGGATGGACGGTACTCGTTGAACTCGTAGTCGAGCGAGGCATAGCCCTTGGTGCGGCTCTTGAGCTGATCAAAGAAGTCCAAGATGAGTTCGGCGAGCGGCATATCAAAGCGCATCTCGACCGATTTGCTCGTGAGATGGATCATGTCGGTCGTCACGCCGCGGTGCTCGATGGCGAGCTGCATGACGGCACCCGTATACTCGGGAGGACAGATGATCTTGGCCTTGAGGTACGGCTCCTCAATGCGCTCGATACGCGTGGCCTCGGGCAGGTCCTGCGGGTTGCGGACATCGATCATCTCGCCATCGGTCTTGTACACGTGATAGTCGACCGAAGGACTCGTGGCAATGAGGTCCAGGTTGAACTCACGCTCGAGACGCTCCTTGACGACCTCCATGTGCAGCAGGCCCAAGAAGCCCACGCGGAAGCCAAAGCCGAGCGCCACGGACGTCTCGGGCTCCCACACCAACGACGGGTCGTTAACGTGGAGCTTATCGAGTGCGTCGCGCAGGTTCTCGTAATCCTTGTTATCAATGGGGAACAGGCCCGTGTAGACCATGGGCTTGGCCTCGCGGTAGCCGGGAAGCGGCTCGGGGCAGGGATTCGACGCCCACGTGAGGGTATCGCCCACGCGCACGGCCTCGGGGTCCTTCAGGCCCGTGACCACGTAGCCCACCTCGCCGACCGTCAGCGCATCGACCGGAGTCTCGGCGGGACGCTTGACGCCCACGCCATCGACCAAAAAGTCGCCCTTTGCCTGCATCATGCGCAGGGTATCGCCCTTTTTGATGGAACCGTCAAAGATGCGCACCGTGGCGACGACACCACGATACTCGTCGTAGTACGAATCCAGGATGAGTGCCTTGAGCGGCGCGTTCGCATCGCCCTTGGGCGGAGAGATCAAAAAGACAATGGACTCCAGCAGATCGTGGATGCCCTCGCCGGTCTTGCCCGAGACACACACGGCATCATCGGCAGGAATCGCCAAGTCATCCTCGATCTCGGTCTTGACCTCATCGGGATGGGCCGAGGGCAGGTCGATCTTGTTGATGGCCGGCACAATGTCCAGATTGGCGTTCATGGCGAGCGTCGCATTGGAGACGGTCTGCGCCTCGACACCCTGGGTGGCATCGACGACGAGCACCGCGCCCTCGCAGGCGGCCAGCGAACGCGAGACCTCATAGGTAAAGTCCACGTGGCCCGGCGTATCGATGAGGTTGAACTGATACGTCTCGCCGTCGTCGGCGTCATAGGACACGCGGACGGCGTTGGACTTGATCGTGATGCCGCGTTCGCGCTCGATATCCATAGTGTCGAGCAGCTGCGACTCCATGTCGCGCTCGTCAACGGTATGGGTGAGCTCGAGGATACGGTCACTGATCGTGGACTTGCCATGGTCGATGTGCGCAACAATTGAGAAGTTGCGGATGTGGGAAATGTCAATTGAAGTATTCATGCGGACTATCTTACCCGAGCGATACAAAAAATGGAGCCTGTTCCATAAAACAGGCTCCATTTATGCGCGTAATCTGTGTGGTGTGAAATTTACAACTTAGGCGTTGATGCTGTTCACGAGCTTGGCAAGACCGGACTTGCGGTTGGAAGCCTGGTTCTTGTGGATAACATGCTTGGCGGCAGCCATGTCGAGACGCTTGGTGACGGTCTTGAGGGCAGCCTGGGCCTTCTCGGCGTCGCCCTCGGCGACGGCGGACTGGACGTGCTTGGTCAGCGTCTTGAGCTCGGACTTGACAGCCTTGTTACGCATGCGAGCTGCCTCATTGGTGCGGATACGCTTCTTCTGAGACTTGATGTTTGCCACTTCTGGAGTTCCTTTCGAGTTCCTTGCAAAAAATGTATGACACCTCTGAGACACGGTGAGGTCATGCAAGCGCCTACTATAGCACGCTCCCCCTCAAAGGGATAGAACGAATTTGTCAAATAGGCAGGTATCATCACGATTTTCTCAAGATGTTCGTAATCCAGAGCAAAAGCGCGGTCTGAGAATCGGCCGAACCCTTCAGCGCGAGCTCCACATCGACCGCGCCCTCGAGCGCGGCAACGAGCTCTGCCATCGAAAAGCGACGTGCCCAGGTCAGGTGATTCTTGACCTGCCAGGACTGGAGCTTAAGTGTTGCGGCCAACTCACGACCCTGTCCGCGCGCATCGAGCGCCTTGGCAACGATAAGCTCGCGGATGCGGCCGCACAGCAATGTGTAAGTCCACACGTAGCTCTTGGCGGGCAGTAGATTGAAGAGCTCGAGAGAGCGTCGCATGTCACGGGCCGAGACCGCATTGAGAAAGTCCCAGGGTTGAACCTCGGCCGTACGTACAATCCAGCGCTCAACGTCGGCAAGCTCAATCTGCGGCGCCTCGACCATCTGGGCAAGCTTAGCCAAGTCGTTATCGAGCATGCGAGTGTTTTCACCCGAACGCGAGACGAGTTCCTCGGCGGCCGCCGTCGAGATCGACTTGCTGTGCTGCGTCGCCATCTGTTGCACGCGGCGCGGTAACTCCCAGCGCTTGGTGCCGGAGCAATCGATCACGGCCTTCTTGTCGATTTTGGCGATCGCCTTATACAGGCGCGTGTTCTTGGCAAGCGAGTCGGCGATGATGAGGCAGACCGTTGTGGGGTTAGGACTTGCCAGATACTCAACGAGCGGCTCCGAGACCGCCTTGGCGAGCTTTGAACAGCCGTCAAGGATTACCAGGCGAAACTCACTACCCATCGGAAAGGTGTTAAGCGATCCGATAATGGACTCGATATCGGGGTCCTTGGTCATGTCGCGCTCGTCGAGGTTGAACTCGACCATACCCGACTTTTCCAGACGCGCTTTCATACGCGAGACGGCGTGATCGCGCTTGACTCCGTCGGTACCGACGATCAGATATGCCGGCAGCAAACCGGTTTCGGACATTGCGCTCCCCTCCCGCGGGCCTTCGTATTCGTTCCGTGCCATTCTAGCCCAGGGGCCCACCACACGCCAACGACGTCGTCACGGTTGCTGGCATCGCATCGCAAAGCCATTCGCAGTCGGCGTGACGGTAATGTCACCGTGTTCGATAGTGCACGCGAAAACGCCGCCCGTTTCCTTAACGGCATCGATGCAGGCATCGGACGGATGGCCGTATCGATTCCCCTCGCCCGCGCTCGCGAGGGAAAGCTCGGGCTTCAGGACGTCCAGCAACTCACCATCAACTGAAACCTTAGAGCCGTGATGCCCAAGTTTAAGGACATCGATATCCCCCACCTCCTGCACGAATTCCCGTTCTTGGTCGAGCTCGGCATCACCGGTGAGGAGCATACGCAGGCCCTTGCCTTCCTGAACATAAGAGAGCAGCAGGACAAGCGAATCCTCATTTCCCTCGCCATCCACGGACTCGAATGGCCACATCACGCGGGCGCAAAATGTGCCGATGTCGACCGTATCCCCACGGCGCACCTGCCGATACTCCACGCCAGGTCGGTTCAATACCTCGGCAGGAGCATCCTCCAGCGCATCCGCCGCCACGGCAATCGTTCCGACCGAAAACTGTTCGAGCACGGCAGGCAGACCACCCCAGTGGTCCTCATCCCAATGCGTCACAAAGACGGCATCGATATGGTGCACGTTATTGCGAACCAACGCCGCCACCACGCGCTCGTCGAGCCCGCAGTCGACGAGCGCCACTGCGCCGCCCTGGCGAATAAGAATCGCATCGGCCTGGCCCACATCGAGCACCGTCACCGAAGGCGGAGCGAATCGATCCCAGTAGACGTACGGAATCGCAGCCAAGAGCACCAGGCATGCAAGCCCCACCGCCATAGGACGTGCACGGGGACGCGGCCACCAGACAAGCAGAACCGCCAGCAAACACGGCACTAGGTAAATCCACATGCTATCGGGCGGCACGCTCACGGATGCACCCGGCACGGCGGCAAACAGCTGCTCAAAGAACAGCGCGCAACGGGCGGCAATCATGGGAACAACGAGCGCCCAAGTCCGCAACGGCGCCAGGAGCGAAAAGGGAACCAGCACGATCGACACGGCGAGCAGTGCGCTCACCACCGGACCGAGGACCGCATTTGCCAGCGGAGCAATGAGCGAGAACGTACCGAAGGCAGGAATGGTAATGGGAAGTGTCGCCAGTTGCGAGCACAGCGTGACGGAAAGCATGCTGGCAACGCCCGACGGAACACTCAGCTCACCCAAAGCGTAGGTCGCATAGGGGCAAAAGCACAGAATGGCTAAGACGCTGGCACATGAAAGCTGAAAGCCCATCTCGAACAGAACCGTCGGCCGCAGCAACACAAAGATGGACATGGTAACGAAGAGTGCCGATGCGCCGTGCCGGCGCCGCCCCGCGCCGTTTACGACAAGCGTCGCGAACACCATGCAGCACGCGCGCACGGCCGAGGGAGACGCGCCCGTAAAAGCAGCGTAGCCCACAAGCGTTATCGCCAATATCGCCCGTTGAAGACCGCGTGAGCACCGAGTCTTTTGCAATACACCCTCGATTACAAACCCCACGATAGCCAAATGG
>CABUJN010000052.1:0-13827 GCA_902491935.1 uncultured Collinsella sp. | reverse complement strand
ACCGCAGGAAGCTTGGATACGCCTAGGCGCGGTCCAAGAAATCGTCCGCACCCCCGGCCTTTAACTTTGTGGCCTTTTTTATCCCGGTGGGCCGGTCCTCGTCCTTTCGCATCCAACGTTTCTCGGGCACGGCGGCGCTCGTGCTGCTGAGCGGCGCGTTCTTTGCCATCTCATATGCGTTGCGCGTGCCCTGGGCATGGAGGCTCAACTTCTCGCTCATCTATTGCGTCTTGTGCGTGGTGGCGATGGAAATCTGTCTCGATTGCGGTGTCATTCCGTCATATCACGACATCGCCGGCATTTTCGACACCTTGCCGCTTGACCTCAAAGTTCTAACGCGCGACCTGCAGGAAGTCTATGCCACGCCAGTGTCAAAGCCAATGCCGGTAGGCGTGCGCGAGGAGTTGCGGACCCAGGCGCACGGCCGCGCCCATGCCTTTGCCGTGGCGTCCGATCCCGATGTGATGTACCGTGCCTTTCCACTGCTGGGCGGATCGGCCCTGCTTGCCCAAGACGTGTCGGATCTCAACGAGCTTAACCGTGAACTGGCACATCGTCGCATGGAGCTGCAGCGTCAAAACGAGCTGCTCGCCGCCGACTACGACCTTAAGACGCACCTGGCAGACCAAGAGGCCGAGACCTTGCTGGTCCAAGACGTGGACCAGGCGCTTGCCCGCGCGCTCGAAGGGATGTACGACCTGCTGAGCTCGCTGCCGCCGTTGACCGATGAATCGTCTTCGCACGAGCGTTACCGCATGCTGCAGCGCGCCAAGATGCTCGTCGCCTATTGCAAGCGCAAGGGGTCGCTCACGTTGGCACAGCACGGGGAGAGCGGTTTTGATCGCGACCGCATTCAGCTCATTGCCAACGAGCTCGCAAGCGACCTGCGCACCATCGATATCGATTGCGCCTCGATTATCGCCATACGGCGCCCGTTGCACGCCAGTACGGTAAGCGCCCTGTACGACTGCGTGTATGACTTTGCGTTTTTTGCCTACACCACCGACCATCCGGCGCTTATGTATCACTTGGGCGACCATGACCGATGCAGTGTCGAGCTACGCGCCACGCTTTTTTCCAACGATGATGCAGATCTTTCGCAGACGCCCGCTGCGCAAGAGCTCGATAGCGCTCTGCAAGGGCGCAACGTGGCATACCGCCTTGAGGGCGAGCCCGGCCAGCTGCGCATGATCGTCTTGATGCCGAGGGCGGGTGAGTGACGATGCAGATTTCGCTCATTCTTCCCCAAATCGTTGCGCTCGATGTTGTCTTTGCCCTGGCTGCGTGTCTGCAGACGATCCACGTCCCGCTCATCGCATCGCGCCGCTCGTCCTATAACCGTAAGGTGATTTGTGCCTACGAGGCGAGCCTTGTGCTTCACCTAGTTATTTCGGCGCTCATCTTGTTCGCGTCGTCTGGCTCATATCTGGTGGCGCCGCTTGACGTTTGCGCCAGGGCAATGGGCGGAGCGTTGTGGCTCAATGCCGTGATCTTTGCCTACGGCGTGGTGCTTATGGTGCGCTATCGTCGCCCCGTCATGCTGGTCGAGCTGCTGCTTGTTGTCACCGTTACACCGCCGGTGGTTTTTGCCATGGGCTCGGCGTGGACCGTTGTCCTTATCGCAGAGGGAGCGTTCTTCCTGTTCCGTTCCATCGCGGCGCTCTTGATGGATGTCCGCAACCGCCAGGAGGATATCACCATGTTCTCGACGATCGAGACCATCAACGTGATTCCCGTGGGCATCCTGTATCTGGACCCGAGGGGCCGTCCGCTGCTCATGAACCGCTGCATGCGCAAAAACCTGGTGGAGCTTCATATGCCCACCGACCTAGGCGATATGAGCGGTACATGGAACGACCTGCGCAAACTCAGCATGCAAATGCCCGAAAGCAGCAGGAACCGTGTGCGGATTAATCTGGACCGCTTTGGTGAGGCGCGCGTTGTGGTCGAGGTTTCTCCCGCCGAGATTCGCTTGTTCGTGCACGATGACGTTATGGTTTCGGGCCGCCTCTTCGAGCGCATTATCGGTCTGGATGTAACAGAGTATGCGCATGCCCATGATCGCCTAGCGCAAGCCAACCACCTGCTTGAGCTTGCGGGCCAAGAGCTCCAAGCCCAGATCGAAGAAGTCAAAAAAGTTGCTGACAATGCGGCCTATCTGCGTATGCGCGCTCGCGTGCACGACGTGATCGGGCAGCGCCTGTCCATTCTCCATCGTTATCTGGAGGAAGGGCGCCTGGATGACGAGTCACTCGAGCAGATCGACCCGCTGCTGCGCTCAATCGCTGCCGATCTGCGCAGCGGGGGCGACACCGAACCGGCAGAGCAATTGGGCGATATCGTCCATGCCTTTGGCCTAGTGAGCGTGCAGATCGATGTGGAGGGCGAGCTGCCAAACGACGCGCGTGTCGCCGCAGCATTTTTGCAGATTATCCGCGAAGCCTCGACCAATGCCACCAAGCATGCACAGGCCCATCAGGTCCATGTGCGCCTGTGGCAGGAGGGGACAGAAGACGGCGCTGTCGCGCGGATGGTCGTTTCTAACGACGGCGCGCCTGCACCCGTATCGTATCGCGAGGGAACGGGTATCCCAGGTATGAGGCATGTCGCACAGAATCTGGGCGGCAGCCTGGAAGTCCACACCGCCCCGCCCTTCACGCTTACGGTGTCCATCCCGCTCGCCTCCAGCGCCACGGTCCAAAGGAGAAGTTCATGATTCGCGTGTTAATCGTCGAAGACCAGGCTATCTTGCGCGAGAGCCTCGCGCGCTCCGTCGGTGACCAGCCCGACATGACGGTTGTTGCCGCGATCGCCGACGCCTCGGATGCCTTGGACGTTGTGCTTAAGGAGCGCCCGGACATGATACTGATGGACGTATGCACCGAGCATGATTCCAACGGCATCGTGGCGGCGGCGCGCATCAAAGAACAACTGCCCGAGTGCCGCGTCATTATCATGACGGGTATGCCCGAAATCACCTTTGTGGACCAGGCGCGCGAGGCGGGCGTCGACAGCTTTGTGTACAAGAACGTCGGTATCGACGAGCTTTTCGCCGTGATGCGCTCCACGTTGGCGGGTTACTGCACGTTTCCCAAGCCGCCCGAGAGCATCTTCTCGGGCACGGCGGCCCTCGACGATGTCGAGCTGTCGATCTTGCGCCTTGCCTGCGAGGGCAAAAGCCGTCGCGAGATCGCGGCCGAGCTGTTTATGAGCGAGGGCACCATCAAGCGTCGCATCTCGGAGATCCTGAGCAAGACCGGCTACGACAACATCATGCGCCTGGCCGTGCACGCGGTGACCGAGGGCAGCATCGTTCCCAACATGGAGCGCTAAAGCTCGTCGCGCATCGGCATAAAAACGACGGGGCCGCAGGATCAACTCCTGCGGCCCCGCCTGGTGTGCGCGGATATGTCCGCCAATCCGCGGCTGTCGGTGTCTGTCGCTACGCGATGGTCGCGGTGTAGGAAGCGACGTCCTCGTAGGAATCGGTCAGGTAGGCGTCGATGCCGATGGTCGTGTTGACCAGGTCGTCAAGGCTGTCAAGCTCGCCGCTCGAGAACGTGAATTCCTCGGTGGCGCTGGTGCCGGGCATCAGGTTAGCCGAGAACCAGGGTTCCTTCATGGTGCCGTTGACGTTGGTCTTGCCGGAAGGAGCGTAGAAGGTCAGGTCCTTGTCGCTCTTGTTGGTGATGTTGACGACAAAACCGATGTCGCCCCACTCGTCCTTGAATTTCTCGGTGATGGTGATGGTGCACAGGTCGTCATCGGCAACGGTGACGGCGGGGGAGATTTCAATCTTCTGGACGTCGTCGTCTTCGACGGCCTCGTCGATCTCTTCTTCCTTCTCGGCCGCCTCGCGATCCTTCTTCACCGTGCCGGACAGATCCTTGTCGGACTTGGTAAAGACAAGATTGCCGTCATCCTCTTCGAGGATGAGCTTGCCGTCCTTGAGCTTCATGTCATGCGACTCGTCTTCGGCGGTGATGGTTACGGTGGTGGCGTCCTTTGCCTCCCATTTAAGGTCGACGACTTCAAGGAACAGGTCGAGGGCGCCTGTACCGTCCTCATCGAGAATCAGGACGCAGTGGACACCCCACTCCTCGAGCATCTTCATGTACTCATCGGTCAGCTCTTCGCCCTCCACGGTTCCGCCCGAGAGTTCCCAGCTGCCGACGAAGTTGGCCTTGGGGTCTTTGCCGCCGCCGCTGCAGCCCGTCAGGGCAAAGGCGAGCGCCAGGACGCATGTCAGAAATGCGAGTACGGACTTTTTGAACGTTGTCTTCATGGTGTCCTCCTTTATTGAACGAAACCCATAGAAGCAAATGCGGGGGTGGCGGATCCCCCGCCAATTACCAGATAGAGGGGCTAGGGCCGGGGCGTTCCGCAGTTGCTGCAGAACTTGCCGCCGTTTTCGCTGCCGCAGTTGGGGCAGAACCACTTGGCCGGTGCCGGGGCGGGTGCGGGACTGCCGCACTCGGAGCAGAACTTGCCGGTGTTGGTGGCGCCGCAGCTGCAGGTCCACGTGCCGGCCGCAGGTGCGGCGACAGGAGCCGGGGCGGGTGCCGGAGCCGGCTGCGGGGCAGCCTGCTGCTGAGCCTGGCCGGCGGCGAACAGCTGGCTAGCGTTCATGCCGCCCATGCCACCTGCCATGCCCATGCCCATAAAGCCTGCCATCGCGCCGTTGGGGTTGGCCGCTGCCGCGCGCATCGCGTCGCTCTGGGCGCTGGCGATGTTGGCTGCTGCCATGGTGGGATCGCGCATGACCGCGGCCTTCTGCAGGTCCTTGATCATCTGCTCGTCTTCTTGCGAGGCGGCGATGGAGTTAACGCCAAAGCTCACGATCTCGACGCCGCGCAGATCGCGCCAGTCGGCGGAGAGGACCTCGTTGAGCGCGCGGGCGAGCTCGGTGGTGTGACCGGGGATAGCGCTGTAGCGGATGCCCATCTCCGAAATCTTGGCAAAGGCGGGCTGCAGGGCGGTGAGCAGCTCGGACTTAAGCTGGCTGTCGATCTTGTCGCGCGTATAGCTATCGGTCACGTTGCCGCACACATTGGTGTAGAACAGCAGCGGGTTGGTGATACGGTACGAATACTCGCCGTTGCAGCGAACGGAGATGTCGACATCCAGACCGATATTGTTGTCGACTACGCGGAAGGGCACGGGAGAGGCGGTGCCGTACTTGTTGCCGATGATCTCTTTTGTGTTGATGAAGTAGACGCGCTGGTCCTTGCCCGCGTCGCCGCCAAAGGTAAAGCGGCTGCCGATATTGGCGAAGGTCTCCTTGATGGAGTCGCCCAGGTTGCCGCTGAAGACACTCGGCTCGCTGCCGGTGTCAAAGACGAACTCGCCAGGCTCCAGCGCAACCTCGATGATCTTGCCGTTTTGCACCACGAGCATGCCCTGGCCGTCGTTGACGGCGATGACGGAGCCGTTGGAGATAACGTTGTCCTCGCCGCGCGTGTTGGAGCTGCGGCCGCCGGTGCGCTTGCTGCCCTTGCAGGCCAAGACGTCAGCGGGCATCGATTCGCAATAGATAAATTCCTTCCACTGGTCGGCCATGACGCCGCCGGCAGCACCCAATCCAGCTTTCAAGAGTCCCATGGTGATCTTCCTTTCTCGTCAAAGGCCGGGTGGTATTGGTCAGAATGGTTAGTCGTCCTTGTCGTCCTTCATGACAACGGTGGTCTCGGTGTGGCTGAAGGTGTCGTGCTTCTCGGTCAGATCGAGCTCGCCGCAGTACTCATCGGCATGGGTGGCCTCGTTGGCTGTCTTGAGCTGGCCTACCAGCAGCACGTCTGCAATGATCACGATGATCAGCGGCGCGACGATGTTGATGAGGATGCCCTCGACATCAAAGGCGAGGTAGTCCGGATCGAAGGCGTTCTCTCCCATAAAGAGAATCTGGGAGAGGACAAATCCGATCACAAAGAACAGCACCGAGGCGATGGCGAGCTTGGGCTTGGAGCAGGGGAGCTCGCCGACCATGCGGCCGGTCTGGCCGTTCATGGCAAACAGGTAGCTCTTGCCGTTCCACGAGGTAGAGAGCATCCACACGGGAAACAGGGCGTAGTCGCTGTCTTCCCAGGTGTAGTCGAGCTGCTTGCTTTCGACCGTGGCGTCGTCATACTCGTCGACGACGGTCTCGCGCAGGGCCGAGATCGTGCTCTCCTCCATGCGGCGCTCGGCGCGCGCCTTGCAGGTCTCGCAATCCTCGTCGTAGCGGTTGGCGATGTAGCCGGGCATATACGCGACCGAAAACGGGCGCAGCGCGTCGTAGTCAAACGGCTCGATGGCGTCCATGTGGCCGTCGGGCATCTTGGACGATCCGTCGACGGGCACGCGCTTAAACGAGATATTTCCCTTGCGGTAGGCATCGTAGTGGTCGGTGGTCGTGACGGTGCGGTCGGATTCCTCGGTCACGGTCTCGTTGGTCGCATCAAAGTACACTTCGCCGTCCACACGGGCGCCGTAGAGCCAAAACGGCACGTAAACGCCTTGGACCTCGTCGATGTGGTTGCCGGTGACAAAGCTCTTGGGCAGCAAGATCTTGCCCTTGTAGTGTTCCTTGAGCGCGGCCATGACATCGTCGCGCCCGAGCTTAAACGGAATCACCAGGTCGGGTGAGAAGTCGCCCGAGAGCTGGCCGGGTGCTACGGCGGAGTTGCCGCAGTATGGGCAGGTGGTAACGGCGACGGTGCCGTCCGAGACCAGCTCGGCGCCGCATGACGAGCAGATGTAGCTGGCGTTTTGGGCCAGCTCCTGCACGGCGTCGTCGGCAGCAGGTTTGGGAGCCGCGGCTGCGGCATCAGCTTTGGCATCTGCCTTGTCCTGGCGCTCGCGATAGAGGGCCTCGACTTCTTCGACTTCAAAACGCGAATCGCAGTAGTCGCAGACGAGCTTTTGCTCGGCACTGGCAAAGTGAAGGGGGCCGCCACACGCGGGGCACTGATAGTTGACGCTCTCGAAGGCCATGATCGGTCCTTTCGCTGCCGGAGGCTATGCGCCGATGGCGCCGCCGCAGTATTCGCAGCGCCCACTGGCATCGGGAATGGTGGTGGCTCCGCAGAAGGGGCAGGTCACCGCGGTCTTGGGGGCCTTGGCGGCCACGACGCTGTCGCGTGTCTCCTGACGCAGCTGCACCAGCGCATCGCGGACTTCGGTTGCCTGGCGCTTGGCCTCGCGGTATTCGATGGAACCGCGCTGATCGATGATGGAATCGTTCACGCGCAGGTTGATCTCGGTAAAGTACGGCGTGTTGACGTGGATGGTCAGATTAAAGTCGTAATCCAGGTCGTAGCGCGGCGGGTTGTAGCTCTCGCGCTCGCCGTCCTTGGTCTCGCGATAGATCTCGGTGCGATGCTCGTCGATATCCATATCGCAGCCGAGTACCTGCGAGAACTCGATGATGTCGGGATTGGCGTCGCGCCAGCGGCTCTGCGAAGTGATGATCAGCAGGCCCGCGTCCTCATCGAGCATAATATTGGTGCGCCCGGCAGAAAGCGTGCGCGTGGGGTTGAACGAAGACAGGCGTTCGGCGTTGGCCTCGCGGTAGGCGAGTTGCTCACGGATGTCGTCCGCGGTGCTGGAGCGATAGCCGTGAAAGTAGGGGGAGAGCTTGCCGGCGCACTCTTTGCACAGGTAGCCTTCATTGATTTTTGTCTTACCTAGAAGTCCCAGCTCGGTACCGCAAATCGCGCACTCTTTCTTCTCGAACATCTTGTCAAAGAAGCCCATGGCTGCCTCCCATCAACTGGTAGCGTGTGTCACTTTTGATGATGGGGGAGTGCGCGATCCTTCGCGATACCCAGACGGCTCAAGGAGTCTCCACAACTGGGACACATGGCCCATTTTTGACTAGTCGTTGGGGACGTTCTTCGGCCACTCATTGGGGACGTACTTAAATGAGCGGTAGTTGGAGACACTCCTTGTCGAGCTAGAGGTCGCGCGTGTCCCTTCTGGTCCATGCGGCTAAAAATCGCGGCGTGATGTGAACGGCTGGGGTCAAATTTGCAGCATTTCGAGCTCGGCTTCGATATTGAGATTGGTTCTTTATTAAAATGGAATTCCAGACAATTGAGCGGCCGGGGGTTAACCATGAGGGGCATGGGAGACACAACCGCATATCTGCGTCGGGGCATTCGGGAGATTATATGCCTGGCGCTGTTCTCCTTCACGTTTTTGGCGTGCGAGTATCTCTTTGATGTGCGCATGGCCGAGTTCGTGTCTCCGAACGAGGTCGTTATTTATGAGAGCCTTGTCCTCGGCGCGAGCGTGATTGGCTTTTTGTGCGTCCCATTCTGTATTATCACCGTTCCCATGCCATCGACGCAACGAGTGACGTCACGGGCGTTTTGCTGGTGGCGGCATTGCTGCTGTTGATTATGGCGGTTCAGGTTGAGGTAATAATTGCCGGAGGTTTGGTGGCGTGCTGCGCGCTGGGCTACTGCGGATCGACTGCTCACGCAAACTTTGCGCGGCGCTTTGCGCGGACGCCTTGCTTGGCGCGCGCCGCAGCACTTTCCTATGCCATGGGCGTTCTGGTACAGGTGTTCAACCACATGGTGATGCCTGTCGGTATTCCTCAGCAGGCTGTTCTGGTTGTCTGTGCGATCGTGCAGGTGGCGTTGCTCCACGGTGCCCGACGCGCCAAACTGCGCGACGAGTCCGATCCCAACTTTGAACCCAGCGTTGCCGGACTTTCGGTAGATGCTTTGGAATATGGCGCCAAGTGGCAAGACGATCCCAAGGCAAAGGCGGCATTCCGCCGCGCCGTAGTTCGCCTGACCGTGGCGACGGTGTATCTTTCCGGCGTATTCGCCGCTCTCAACGCTGGCCTCACGACCTTGCATGCTGTCGGAGCCGTTGATTTGGGTGACTGGCCGCGCCTACTGCTTGTCGTGAGCTCGTTGGCCGCTGGCGTCCTATTTGACCTGCACGGTCGTTCGTATATGAATATCGGCATGACATGCGCCGCCATGTTGTCCACGCTTTCGTTCTTTGTGCTCATCGTCGATGGCAATGGCGGCAACGAGCTTGCTGCCACGATCATCTTTTATCTGGGCTCAGGCTTCTTTGTGGTGTTCTTTACCACAAAATATGCCGCCGTCTCGCTTTATGCGCGCTGGTCATATTTTTGGCCGTGCATGGGTCGCGTCGTCAACAACGTGTGCTCGATGTTCGTGACGGCGCCGGCAGTGGCGATCATCTCGAGTCAAAACGTGCTGGCTGCGGTCGGCGCGGCGCTCGTGATGTTTGTGGGCATTGCGATTACGCTGCTGGGACAGTTGGGGCAACGAGCCGATGACGCCGTGATACGGGGCGAGCTGGCACCTGCCACCGATGATCTTGGTGGGGATCTTGCGCCCACGTGCTCCGACTCCGTGCCCGTGGAGGCAGCGGAGCTCACGTCAGATGAGCGCCTCGATGCTTTCGTCGTCACCTTTGGGCTTACAGAGCGCGAGCGCGATATTCTTGAGGTCTTGGTCGTTTCGGACCAGAGCGTTCAGGACATCGCCACAACGCTCTTCCTTTCGCGCTCCACGCTCTATCGCCACATTTCTTCGATCAACAAAAAGGCCGGTACCGCCTCGCGTGTAGCCCTTATCAACTTCTTCTGGTCCTGGACGCCCAAGGACTAGCTAATCCTCCAATAAGTTGCGGTGGAATAGTCCCTAAATTAAAGTCACGGGGCTTTAAACAGGAACTATTTCACCGCAACTGCTGGGGGGATAGACTGCGGCGGCGGCAGCTGTGGTAGTGGCAACGGCAGCTGGCAGGGTGTTTTCCGTCTACTTGCTACAGCAGCTCGCCGTGGCGGGCAATGTAGCGGCGCTTTGCCAGCTGGGTGAGCGCGATATAGGCGGTAACGATGCCAATGAGCAGCCCAAAAAAGCTCGTGGGCAGCGGCATGAGGCCGAGCGCATCGGCGATGGGGCTTGCCGGCAGCCAGGTGACGAGCGCCAGGCCCAGCACGGTAAGAACGCACAATGCGGGCGCGGCGTGGTCGCGCGGGCTCGGCAGATGCGGGGAGCGCAACATGTGGACCACGAGTGTCTGCGACCACATGGACTCGACAAACCAGCCGCTCTGGAAGAGCGCCGTAAAGGCCGCCATGCCTGCGACGTCGCCTATAGCGGCAAGCTCTGCCCAGCTTGCGTCCACGGCGGCGGGGCACACGACAAAGAAGAGCGCGGCGAAGGTCACGATGTCAAACAGCGAGCTCACGGGGCCCAGCTCGAGCATAAAGCCCTTGATGGACGCGGCGTCCCAGGCACGCGGGCGGGCAGTCCAGGCGTCATCGACGGTGTCCCACGGCAGTGCGATGCACACGATCTCGTAGACCAGCGACAGCAGAACCAGCTGCAGGGCGCTCATGGGCAAAAACGGCAAGAACAGGCTCGCGACGGTCACGGACAGCACATTGCCAAAGTTGGAGCTCACCGTGGTCTTGAGGTACTTGAGCAGGTTGCCGTAAGTGCGGCGGCCTTCGATGATGCCGCGCTCGAGCACGCCCAGGTCCTTCTGAAGCAAGATGATATCGGCGGATTCCTTGGCAATGTCGACGGCCGAATCGACCGAGATGCCGCAATCGCTCGCACGCATGGCGGCGGCGTCGTTGATGCCGTCGCCCATAAAGCCCACGGTGTGGCCGAGCATCTCGCGCATGACACGTACCAGGCGCGCCTTCTGCAGCGGCGAGAGCTTGGCGAAGAGGTGGGTTTTCTCGGCGCGCTCGGCAAGTTCGGCGTCATCGAGCGCATCGATCTCGGAGCCGAGCAAGACGTTGCTCGCATCGATACCAATCTGCTCGCAGACGGTGGCGGCGACGCGGTCGTTGTCGCCGGTTAGGACCTTGACCGCCACGCCCTTGGCCTCGAGGGTGGCGACGGCGCCCGCGGCACTTGCTTTGGGCGGATCGAGGAAGGCCAAAAAGCCCATCAGCACCATGTCGCACTCGTCGGCGATGCCAAACTCGCCCACGCAGCGCGGATTGGTCTTCTGCGCCACGGCAATTACGCGTAGGCCCTCGGCGTTAAGTCCGGCGATCTGCTTGCGAATCTGGGCGAGCTTCTCGTCGGTGAGCGGCTGAGCGATGCCATCGATCTCGACAAAGGAGCAGATCTCGAGCATTTCCTCGGCGGCGCCCTTGGTAACCATCTGGGTTTTGCCTTGGGCGTCGGCGACAACTACGCTCAGGCGACGGCGCGAGAAATCGAAGGGAACCTCGTCGACCTTGGTGTAGCGGTCGCGCAGGCTCTGGCCCAGCATGGAATCGGGTGCGACGGTCGAGGGTGTCACATCGGCACGGTCGATTACGGCCAGGTCGATAAGATTTTTGAGGCCGGTCTGGAAGAAGCTGTTCAAAAACGCATGGCGCAGCACGCGCGCGTCCTCGTTGCCATCGGTGTTGAGGTAGCGCTCGAGCACGATGCGGTCTTCGGTGAGGGTGCCGGTCTTGTCGCAGCACAGGACGTCCATCGCTCCGAGGTTTTGAATCGCCGGCAGCTCCTTGACGATAACCTGGCGACGGGCGAGGTCCTTGGCGCCCTGCGACAGGCTCGTGGTCACGATGACGGGAAGCATCTGCGGCGTGATGCCCACGGCCACGCTCGTGGCGAACAGCAGCGCGTCGATGACGTTGCCCTTGGTGGCGGCGTTGATGGCAAAGACGGCCGGCGCCATAACGAGCATCAGGCGCACCAGCAGCATGGAGACGCTCGAGACGCCGCGGTCAAACGCGCTTTTTTCGCCGCGCCCGTTGAGCATCTTGGCGATGCCGCCCAGGTAGGTGTCCGAGCCGGTGGCAACGACAAGCGCCATGGCGGCGCCGTTTTGCACGGAGGTGCCGGTAAAGACGATGTTCTTGCAGGCAGAGAGTGGCAGTGCGGAGCCGTCGGCGCCCTCGACGACGGTGACGGCGGTGGTCTTCTCGACGGCCTCGCTCTCGCCGGTGAGTGCGGACTCGATCACAAACAGGTCGCGCGCGGTGATGATGCGGGCATCTGCCGGCACCATATCGCCGGCAGAGAGACGGATTACATCGCCGGGGACGAGCTCGTCGAAGGGGATCTCGATGCGCTCGCCGTCGCGCAGGGCGGTGCAAGTGTTGGAGACCAGGTCCTTGAGGGCCTCGGCCGCATTGCCGCTGCGGGCTTCCTGGATAAACTTCATGCCGCCCGATACCAGCAGCATGGTGCCGATGACGATGACCGTGGAGGGGTCGCGCTGCGGTTCGGGCACGGCGAGCACGTCGATGTAGAGCGAGACCAGTGCGAGCGCGGCGAGGATGCCGGCGAAGGGATCGATGAACGCGTCGGCGATGCGGCGGGCGAGCGTTTTGGTCGTTGCCTCGATGGCGTTGGGGCCGACGGCGTTCAGGCGCTCAGTTGCCTGCTCGACGGTGAGGCCGTTTGCCGTGGCGTCAAGCAGTACGAGGGCGTCCTCGGCACTATGGGTGGCGGCGAATATGGTGTTCTTGGACAGGCCGGTATGAGCGGCAGGGCGCGCCGTGCGGCGGCGCTTGGAGATGGCTTCGAGTACCGTGACGGTTTTGAGCATCAGCATAGGGTCCTCCTTGTTGAGGGGAGTTAGCGTACGTGTCGTATTTGCTTCAAAAAACCTAGATGTCGCTCACGTCAAGCTCTTGAGCCCACAAAGGGTGCAGCGCGCCTTTGCGGTGGTTTTGGCGATCTGCCGGTGGCGTTTATGCGTGTGCGGAGTCCTCGCGGCGTGCCGAGGGCGACATGCAGGTTTTTCGACTAGGACTGCCTTCCATGGCACACCTCCTAAAGGCTGAGCGCAGCGCGCTTTGGGTATCTCGTACCCCTTTTTAATCCGCCCGTATTCTTGATGAGGGGGTTTGACATGTCAACCCCATTGTTCGGAAAACCATTCCCCCTGACAAAGCCTTTACAGAATGCCGTGGCCCCAAAGCGCGCCCGCATCGACGCTTCGCCTGCGCTAAACTGGAAGGCACGTACGCGATTACGAGAGGAGCCCGCATGGAGGCTTACAAGCAAGAGTTCATCAAGTTTATGGTCGAGTCCGACGTCCTTAAGTTCGGCAGCTTTACGCTCAAGAGCGGCCGTCAGTCCCCGTTCTTTATGAACGCCGGCGCTTACGTGACGGGCTATCAGCTCAAGAAGCTGGGCGAGTATTACGCCCAGGCCATCCACGATAACTTTGGCGACGACTTTGATGTGCTGTTTGGACCGGCCTACAAGGGTATTCCGCTGGCCGTCGTGACCGCAATTGCCTACCACGAGCTGTACGGCAAGGAGGTCAAGTACTGCTGCGACCGCAAGGAGGCCAAGGACCACGGTGCCGATAAGGGCAACCTGCTGGGTTATGAGCCCAAGGACGGCGACCGTGTGGTCATGGTCGAGGACGTTACCACCAGCGGCAAGTCCATCGACGAGACCTATCCCAAGGTCAAGGCTGCTGCCGATGTCGAGATCAAGGGCCTGATCGTGTCCCTCAACCGCATGGAGGTCGGCAAGGGCGGTGTGACCACCGCGCAGAAGGAGATCGAGGCCAAGTACGGTTTCCCCGTCGCGAGCATCGTCTCCATGGCTGAGGTCGTCGAGACCCTCTACAACCACGAGATCGACGGCAAGGTTGTCATCGACGACGAGCTCAAGACCGCCATCGACGCCTACTACGAGCAGTACGGAGCACGTTAGTTACGGCGTTTTACCAAACGCCGTAACTGCTCGACGCTGCGCGGGCCGCATTTGGACAATCTGACGTTCAACTTCAAGGGCGCGACCAGAAGGTCAGCGCCCTTTCGTTTCACGTCACCTTGTCTCAAATGCGGCCCGCTCGCTG
>CABUJN010000051.1:0-15162 GCA_902491935.1 uncultured Collinsella sp. | reverse complement strand
CATGCGAACCTCCAGTCCGGACCGCCCCGCGGTCCAACTTTCTGTCCGCACCCCCGCCGTCCACACGAGGACGGCGAAATAACCCCAGCCGTACGTGTAATCGTTGCTCCAGGTGTCGCTTGTACGGTCAAAGTGGAAGACCTGCTGGTGAAAATCGTTGGTGAGCACAAATCCGATAAGCAGGATAGCCACAATCCACAGCGCAGCGCAGTAGCGGCGACCCAGACGGTGTTGCTCCAGGCCCGCAAGGCGCAGACCACACAACTGGTAGAGCAGCGGAATGAGCGTCATGGGCACGTAGTACAGGTACCACAGCACGGCGGCATAGAACGGCGTGAACGACTTGTACTTGAGAATGACTTCGATCATCCACAGGGCGCAGATGGTGGCGACGGCAACAAGGCGGCGGCGCAGCACATAGTCCAAACAGCGCAGATAGACCGATACGCCCCAGATCGAAAATATAATTGCGGAGACAAGCAGCGGGAGAGAGCTCGAATGGACGAGCGCATCCACGACCTCTTCGGACACCTCGCTATAGGCGGGCGCGGCGTTAGAAAGTTTGGGGTCGAAGGCGAACAGTGCCGGCAAGACTGCCAAAAGCATGAGGAACAGCGCAGTGATGACGCCGGCGATAGCAAAGACGCGGTGGCGGTACATCCGATGTGTTATGCCAACAAGGAATCGCGGCATGGCGAAGAGCCTGCCACCCCTGGGATCCGCCACGGGTGCGGATCGGGCGGCCGCGTGGCCGATATGTCGCTCGCGGGTACCCATAGTGCTTTTAGTGTACCGACAGGCAGGCTCAAAAAGCGGGCCACATGTCCCAAAATCCGCAGACGGCAAGGCGCCCGGCGAGCATTAACCACTCGCCGGGCGCCTTGGTTAGGAGACTCTGAAGTTAAGTGTCTCAGCTTCCTTAGGACAGGTCCTCACCATTAGAAGCGATAACCTTCTTGTACCAGTCGAAGCTCTTCTTCTTGGAGCGCTTGAGGGTACCGTTGCCGGCGTCGTCGCGATCCACATAGATAAAGCCGTAGCGCTTGGACATCTCGCCCGTGCCAGCCGAGACCAGATCGATCGGACCCCAGGTGGTGTAGCCCAGCAGGTCAACGCCGTCCTCGGTCACCGCATCGCGCATCGCGGCGATATGCTGGCGCAGGTAGTCGATACGGTGGTCGTCGTTGATGGAACCGTCCTCTTCGACAACATCCTTGGCGCCCAGGCCGTTCTCGACCACAAACAGCGGCTTCTGATAACGGTCGTACAGGTCGTTAAGGGTGATGCGGAAGCCCAGCGGATCGATGGCCCAGCCCCACTGGCTCTCCTGCAGGTAGGGGTTCTTGGCGCCGGCGAAGGCGTTGCCCTGGGTGCGCTCGACATCGGGGTTATCGGCACCGGCAGAGCAACGGGTGCTGTAATAGCTAAAGCTGATGAAGTCGACGGTGTTGGCGGCCAGGATCTCGCGGTCCTCGTCCGTCATGCCCACATCGATGCCTAGACGCTCGAGCTTCTTGACGGCATAGGCCGGGTAGTAGCCACGGCTCTGAACGTCGACGAAGAAGTAATTGTCCTGGTTGTCGAGCTGCGCCTGGCGCACATCGCCCGGACGGCAGCTGTAGGGGTAGTAGCTACCTGCGGCGAGCATGCAGCCGATCTTGACCTCGGGGTCGATCTCGTGGGCAATCTTGGTTGCCCAAGCGCTGGCGACGAGCTCGTTGTGAGCGGCCAGGTACTCGACGGCCTCCTTGTTCTCGCCCTCCTCAAAGACCAGACCGGCACCCATAAACGGCAGGTGCAAGATCATATTGATCTCGTTGAAGGTGAGCCAGTACTTCACCAGACCCTTGTAGCGGGTAAAGATCGTGGTCGCGAGGTTCTTGTAGAAGTCGATGAGCTTACGGTTGCGCCAGCCGCCGTACTCCTTGATGAGGTGAATCGGGCAATCGAAGTGCGCGATAGTCACGAGCGGCTCGATACCGTGCGCCTGACACTCGCGGAACACGTCCTCGTAGAAGGCCAAGCCGGCCTCGTTGGGCTCGGTCTCGTCACCGTTGGGGAAGATGCGGGTCCACGCCAGGCTCATACGGAAGGTCTTAAAGCCCATCTCGGCAAAGAGGGCGATGTCCTCCTTGTAGTGGTGATAGAAATCGATGCCGGTCTGCGCGGGATAGTAATAGCCGTCCTCGAAGTCGAGCATCTTGCGCTGGCCGGAGACCACCGCATAGCGCTCGGGGCCGTGCGGAGCCACGTCCACGTTGGCAAGGCCGCGGCCGTCCACGTCGTAGGCGCCCTCGCACTGGTTGGCAGCCGTCGCGCCGCCCCACAGGAAGTCATTACGGAAAGCCATGTATCAACCCCTTCGCACGCTGTTGTCATAGGTTCAGTATCCCTGCAAACAACGCGTCGCTCAACGGCAACGGCACGGGCCGATACTTCTTTTCGCACACGGCGGCCCAGCAGCCGCCCCCGCCTGACACTTTCTGATACCGCCGCCCCAAACCACCACAAAGGGGACAGGCACCTTTGTGGTGGTTTGGGCCCGTTTTGTCTTGATCTGTAACAGGTAGAGACGATTTGGCCCGCCAGATGTTACAGATCGAGACAGAAGATTCTAGTCGCAGGCGATGTCGAGGTTTTTACCGATGAGGCCAACGTAGCCGCCTTCGCCGGCGGGATATTTGACTGAATAGGGAAAAAAGGAAAAAATAGGAAAGAAAGGAAAGGAGACTTATGACTGAAACAATCTTCTCCCCCTCATTTGGAAATCGCCCGTCCTATCTGGTGGGGCGCGGGAGCGTGATTTCGACATTCATCTCCGGCCTTGAGCAGGAGCCGGGCAATCGAGACCGAGCCATGCTCATGCTCGGCCAACGAGGCAGCGGCAAGACGGTTCTGCTGTGGGAACTTGCCGATCGCGCCCGCAAGCTCGGCTTCGTTGTTGCCACACCCACCGTAGCCTCCGAGGACATGCTCGAACGCATTGTTGAGAAGATCCAGGAAGCGGGCGAGCCCTACGCCAACAAGCATCGTCTCCCTAAACTTACGGGCGGCAGTTTGAGCGTCTTCGGTTTCTCAGCCGGTCTCGAGTTTACGCGTGACGTACAGGAAACTAAGAGTTTCCAGTTCAAACTCACGCAGCTGGCACGCAAGTTGACCGATCAGGGGCACGGCATCCTCATCCTCATCGACGAGCTCCAAGCAAATTCACCCGAGATCAGGCAGCTCGTCACCGCCTATCAAGAGCTGGTCGGCGAGGGGCTCAACGTCGCGCTCGTCATGGCGGGCCTCCCGGGAGCAGTCTCCGCGACACTCAATGACCGCGTACTGACGTTTCTCAACCGCGCTCGCAAGGTCACGCTCGAACCGCTTTCAGTCGGAGATGTCGATGCATATTATCAGCGGGCTTTCGAAGAGCTCGACCTTGATATTCCAGGCGATCTTCGGTTGGACGCCGCTCGCGCAACTCAAGGCTCGCCCTACATGCTGCAGCTCATCGGCTACAACATCGCCAATCGTTGCCAGGCAGGAGAACACGTAACGCCAGAGCAAGTCGATGGAGCAATCGAAGCGTCAAAGGCCGATTTCGAAAACGATGTTTGCGAAACGACGCTCGCCGCGCTATCGGACCAAGACGTCGCGTTTCTCGACGCAATGACTGATGACGAAGCCGCCGTGTCTCGCATTTCTGATGTTGCGAAGCGCATGTCAGTCACACCGGACTACGCGCAAAAGTATCGCCGGCGCCTCATCGACGCCGGCGTAATCGAACAGGCGCGCCGCGGTTACGTGCGTTTCGCCGTACCATATATGGCTGACTACCTGCGCAGCCAGCTCTAGGCAGCCACCACAATGGGGACAGGCACCTTTGTGGTGGTTTGGGCCCGTTTTGTCTCGATCTGTAACAGCTAGGCCGTCAAAACCGGGCCTGGTATTACAGATCGAGATTGTTCGGTCTGTCCCATGCAGTTTGTCTCGATCTGTAACAGGTAGAAACGATTTATCCCGCTAGATGTTACAGATTGAGACGGAAGATTCTAGTCGCAGACGATGTCGAGATTTTTGCCGATGAGGCCTACGTAGCCGCCTTCGGCTGCCTTGGGGCTGTCGGCATGGCAGAGAACCCACTTGTCGGCCTTCCAATAGCAGTAGCTGTCACCGGCGGCAGGCATGTCGGTTGCGGCCTCGGGGCGCGGGCCGTTGGTGCCGGCCGACAGCGCCACCATCACCTGGAAGCCGCCGTCGTCGACCATGCACGGCGTGTAGTGGAGCGTGGTGTTGAAAACCTCGACAACCTTGCCCGCCGGCACGCGGAACGCCTTGACGCACGCGGTGTCGAGCTTGCCGTCCTCGATCTCCCAGCGATGCGCCACGAGCAGGATAAAATCGCGAGCACCCAGGTTGAACTCGCTGGCGCGGTGGTACTCCAGGCAGTTGAGGCGCGTGTTGTGACCGTTGCACCAGCCGAGCTGGAAGGGACGACCACCAAACATGAGAAAGCCCAACTTATCGGCATCCTTGACGCCCTCGAGCTCCGGCGCACTTGCTACGTACTTGCTGCCCTCGGGAATGGGCGTGGCAGAGAGCGCCTCGAGCACGGGCGACGTGAGCTCGGACGAAACGTCATCCCAAACGTTGCCATAGGATTTGAACTCGGGATCGTTGACAGAGTAGATATGCATGTTCACTCCTGTTCGTAAATGTGACTATACGAACATTCTAGAACAAACATGAGCGATTTTGAACGCTCGTCCCGACCAATCAACAAAAAGGCGCCCCCGCATAAGCGAAGGCGCCCAATGCGCTCGTTTTGGGCGATAAAGCCCTTACGCCTGCTGATAGTGCAGGTGCTTCTCGTCGATATCGGCCAGGTCGCGGTCGAGGTAGCGGCGCGCAAGCCAGTTGGCCATGGGGAGGTTCTGGTCCAGGTAGTTACCGCATTCCTCGGGAGCGGCACCGGGGACATCGCCCTCAAAGTCGGCGACAAACTCAAACAGCTCGCGGACGAGCGGCAAGATCTTCTCGCTCGTCAGCTCGCCAAAGACAACCAGGTAAAAGCCCGTGCGGCAGCCCATGGGGCCAAAGTAGACAATGCGGCTCGACCACTCGGCATGATTGCGAAGGAACGTCGCGCCCAGGTGCTCGATGGTGTGGCACTCGGCCGTGTTCATGACCGGCTCCTTATTGGGCGTGGTCAGGCGCAGGTCAAAGGTGGTAACGGCGGCGCCGGTCGCCGGATCGCGGTCGATGCGGCTCACGTACACGCCGGGCTCAAGCAGCAGATGGTCAACGGAAAAGCTCGCGATGCGCTCCATGGCAGATCCTCTCGATAGTCAAATTGGGACGGGGCTCTTTTAGCTGGTTCGAATGGTCGCACCAATCATACCAGTCAAAAAAGCCCCGTCCCAAAAAGACAACTTAGCCAAGGACACGGGCCATACGCGTCTTGAACTCGGACAGGAAGCGCGGAGCATCCACGGTCAGTGCCACAAGCGCGCTCTTGTCCGGATCGGACAGGCGGCGCTCATCGCAGATGGTGCGACCGCGGTACTCTCCCAGCAGATCAACACGCAGGTTACAGCCGAGCGCACCCACGAGCGTGGGATCAATCGCCACGGCAACCGCCAGCGGATCGTGCAGCGCGCAGCCGCCCAGGTAGGGCGCGTTCATCTCGTACGAACCGATGTAGTGCTCGACCATGCTCGCAAACGCACAGCCCGCCATGGTGCCCGAGCCCGTCCAGCCGGCAATGTCGCGGCGTGTGAGCACCACGCGATGCGTCACGTCCAGACCCACCATGGTGAGCTTACGGCCCGAGCGCAGTACCGCGTCGGCTGCCTCGGGGTCGCTCGCCATGTTGGCCTCGGCGCCCGCGCTCACGTTACCGGGCACGGTAAGGGCGCCGCCCATCACGACCACGCGGCCGATGGACATCATCGCCGCCGCATCGCGCTCCAGGGCGAGCGCCAGGTCGGAGAGCGGGCCAGTCGCTACGTAGACCAGATCGGGACCATAGGTGCGCGCGGCATCGATCAGATAATCGACCGCAGCGTTGCCGTCGGCCGAGGTCGCCCCCACCGGCTCGTAGGGCGACGCGGGCACGCTCGCGCCGCCGATGCCGTTCTTGCCGTGAATGAGCGCGGTGGACGCTGGCGGCGTATAGGGCTCAGTCGCCTGCAGAGGACGGTCGGCACCCAGGTACACCGGAACCTCGGGGCGACCCAGCAGATCGAGCACCGCCAGACAGTTGTGCGCCGATTGCTCGACGCGCACGTTGCCAAAGCACGTAGTGATGCCCACGAGCTCCACCTCGGGGCTCGCGATGGCATAGGCGAGCGCCATCGCATCGTCCACACCCATATCCAGATCAAGGATCAGCTTCTTGATTGCCATTGTTCTACTCCGCTTCTCCGTCTACATCCAAACCGTCTAAACCAAACTTGTGCTCGACTTCCGCACGCGTGGGAATCGATTGCTGAGCGCCCAGGCGCGACACCGTCACTGCCGAGGCGCGAGCGCCCGCGGCCATGCACTCAAAGAGCGGCAAGCCCTCTAGTCGAGCCGCCACCAACGTGCCGATAAACGTATCGCCGGCGGCCGTGGTATCGACTACCGCACTCGAAAGTGCCGGCATGCGCAGCAGCTCACCGCCATCGCCGAGCGTAACCGAGCCGGCACCGCCCAGCGTGATGACCGCGGCGCCGGCGCCCTTGTCGAGCAGCGCATTGAGCACGGCGACGCAACTCACATCATCCGTGGGCAGAATGCCCGTCAGCACCTGGCACTCGGTCTCGTTGGGACAGACCAGGTCGACCGCAGGCCAGACCTCCGCAGGCAGCTCGCAGGCGGGCGCTGGATTAAAGACCGTATAGAACCCCAGCTCGTGAGCGCAAACAAGCGCCTCGGCCGTCGCCGCAAGGTCACATTCGCCCTGGGCGATAAAGACGCTTCCGGCAGCCGGGGCAATCTCGTTGGCGTCGCCGTCGAGCTCATGGGCCACCAGACGCCTCAACGCGCAGGCAACGTCCGCGCCCGCAAGCGCATGGTTGGCGCCCGGTGACAGTATGATGCGGTTGTCGCCCTCGCAGCGAATGATGGTCGCCGTTCCCGTCTCCACGTCATCGCGATGCACTACAAAGTCACAGTCCACGCCGGCGTCTTGGAGCCCCGCCACGAGCGACGCGCCGAACGCGTCGCGACCGACCGCGCCGATCATGTGCGTGCACGCGCCCATACGCGCGGCAGCTACGGCCTGATTGGCGCCCTTGCCTCCGGCGTTGGTGATAAACCCGCTGCCGCCGACGGTCTCGCCCGCGCGCGGCATGCGCTCGCACGCCACCGAAAGGTCCATGTTCATGCTGCCGAACACCGCAACGATGCTGTGATCCGCCATGGAAACCTCCTCGTCTTTAGGCTTTGTGCCCACCGCCGGCCGTCGATCGTGCGCTCTCGCACCCCCTATAACTTTAGTTCACTTTGATGTGGACGCGCGCTTGAGCTTGCGCCAGCAGCAAGCATTCACAGGAGCAGGCAGCTACAATGAAGGCGTGCTGATTATTCTCGTCATTGGATGATGTTTTATGGAACAACTCTCGCAATCGGGCTCGCGCGGTCGACGCCGCACGGGCAACGAGCCGGCGCCGCACGAACGCGTGAAGGGCGAACGCCGTGCCAACGAGCCGCGACGCACCGCGAGCCCCCATCGCGCTTCTGCCAACAACGCGGGCCGCGCCAACACTCCCGCCGCGGAGCAAACACCTGCTCGCCCCAAGTCCCGCTATATCCCCGCCCTCGACGGTCTGCGTACGCTCGCCGTCGTCGCGGTGGTGCTCTATCACCTCAACCTCACGTGGGCTCAGGGCGGCCTGCTCGGCGTCACGATCTTCTTTGTGCTTTCGGGCTATCTGATCACGCGTTTGCTGCTCAACGAAGTCGCTAAGACCGGCCGCATCGACCTTAAGAGCTTCTGGATTCGCCGCATCCGTCGCCTGGTCCCTGCCGTGGTAACGGTAGTGTTCGTGACCTGCGCGCTGTGCACCATCTTCAACCACGTGATGCTCACCAAGATGCGCCCCGACATCCTGCCGTCGCTGCTGTTCTTCAACAACTGGTGGCAGATTGCCCAAAACGTCTCGTACTTCAATGCTCTGGGCGACCCCTCACCGCTCACGCACTTTTGGTCGCTTGCCATCGAGGAACAGTTCTACCTGATTTGGCCGCCACTGCTGTTTGCCATGGTATCTATGCATGTGAGCAAGCCCAACACGCGCCGCGTGGTTCTGGGCCTTGCCGCGGTATCCGCCCTTGCCATGATGGTGCTTTACAACCCCGCCGCCGACCCCAGCCGCGTGTACTACGGCACCGACACCCGCGTGTTCTCGCTGCTGCTGGGCGCCTGGATGGCCTTTATCCCCGATCGCGACCTGGCGCCGGTGCGTCTCGCTCGTCGTTTGGGGCTCAATCGCCTGGCTGGCGCCGCCAAGCACGGCAAGAACGCCGAGGGCAAGCCTGGCGAGAAGGCCGACGAATCAGCCGAGACCGCCCCGGCACAGCCGAGCGCCCTCGTGCGCTTTTGGTCCTCGCCCGCATCCATCGATGTGCTGGGCGTCGTGGGTCTGGTTGGCCTTGCTGCCATGGTCGCGCTCACCAACGGCTACACCGCCTTCCAGTATCGCGGAGGCACGCTGCTGTGCTCGATCCTCACGCTCATGGTCATCGCGGCCTGCGTGCAGCCCCAGGGAATGGTTGCCCGCGCGCTGTCCGCCGAGCCACTCGTGTGGGTTGGCAAGCGCTCCTACAGCATCTACCTGTGGCACTATCCGCTGCTGCTCCTCATGAACCCGGTCGCCAACATCAACGATACGCCGTGGTGGCAGTACATTTTGCAGGTGTTGTTGGTGGTCGCCGTGGCAGAGTGCTGCTATCGCTTTATCGAGACTCCGTTTAGGAAGGGCGCCTTTGGGCGCACCGTCGCCGAATTCCGCGATGGCACCACCACGCCCGCCAACTGGGCACGCACGCACATCCCTGTCTGCGCAGCCTGCGCTGTCGTGTTGGTCGTTGCACTGGGCGGCCTGATCTTTGTGCCCGAGACGTCTGCGCTGAGCGGCGAGGGCGCCGAAGTTCTGAACAAGGAAGCCAAGAACACCGCGCCCACCGACCAGCAGGCGGCCGACGACACCGACAAGGACAACGACGGCTTCCCCGATGGCTCCTACGATCTGCTTATGATCGGCGACTCCGTGTCGCTGCGTGCCGTAGACACCTTTGACGGCGTGTTCCCGCACAGCCATATCGATGCCGAAAAGGGCCGCCAGTTTGATGCGGGGCGCGCGACATTTGAGGGCTATATCCAGCAGAACCTTGCCGGCAAGATCGTGGTCTTTGCCCTAGGCACCAACGGCTTGGTAACCGACGACCAAATCGACGCCATCATGGCCGATGCAGGAGATAAGCGTATTGTGGTGTTTGTGAACACGCGCAGTCCGCAGCCGTGGGTTGGCTCTACCAACCAGGCCATCGCTAACGCCGTTACGCGCTACAAGAACGTGCGCGTTATCGACTGGTACGGATACAGC
The DNA here is from genome assembly GCA_902491935.1 of uncultured Collinsella sp. Taxonomy (GTDB): domain Bacteria; phylum Actinomycetota; class Coriobacteriia; order Coriobacteriales; family Coriobacteriaceae; genus Collinsella. The sequence continues at coordinate 5,584 of CABUJN010000051.1, read as the reverse complement.
GCCAACCGCAACGACCTGTTCGATGGCGATGGCACGCACCTATCGACCACTGGCGTGACTGAGTACCTCAACTTGATCCACGATGCCGTCAAGAAGGACCTGCCCGTGCATCCCGAGGATCACGTCAACGATCCGCAGCCGGCAGCCGTCAAGTCTGCCACCGACGCACTCGTCAATGCGCTCGCTCTCAAGCCGCACAAGCTGGGCACCGACAAGTAACCTGCAGCGCAAACTTCCCACATCCGGAGGGGGTGTCTGCCACGGCAGACACCCCCTCCGGCAGTTAGGGACACTCCTGGCGCAGCCAATGAAGACCTCTACGGATGAATTCCAGGCCGCTCCGTCGCTCCAGACATCGTTTCCGCGCCTCGTGCCTGCCCCAAACAATCAAAACAAGCCCTTTTCGCCGCACCCTCAAAGGTCTGTGGGCAAAAAAGGGCAAATATGAGTACTGTTACCATTTTAGTAGCAGGCAAAACCACCCAAAATGACGTCCGAGCGACCCCTACAACCCCCTAAAGCAGCCAACCTGACTGGTTTAAGGCGTATTGGAGCCAATTTTAATGAACATACTAAAGGATATGTTCATTATCTTTTAGGATGTAAATGCTATTCACTTAGCAACAGTACTCATATTTGGCATTTTTTGTCCATTGCTATATAACTAACACCCTATAGCAGACAAAAAACAGGCCGCAGCCCATCGCTGCGGCCTGTTCGGAAGCAAAAGTGGGCGTTAAGCGCTGTAGCCCATCGCTTGCAGCACAAACATGACGACCGTGAGCACCGTAATCACGCCGATAGTCGCCCACGTGAGCACGTTCCACACGCGGCCGTTGCGGTTGGCGCCCATAATGTGACGGTCGGCGGCGATAACCACCTGGAACACCAGAACCACGGGCAGTAGCACGCCATTGATGACCTGCGAGGTCATCATAATCTGGAACAGATCGACGCCGGGCATAAGCACCAGCACGGCAGAGATACCGATGATGGCCGTAATGATGCCGCGATAGACCGGGGCCTCGTCCCAGCTGCGGTCGGCACCGCGCTCCCAGCCAAATGCCTCACAGATAGCGCTCGACGTAACGCCCGGCAGCACGCAGGCGGCCAAGAAACTCGCCGCGACCAGGCCCGAGGCAAACAGTACCGTGGACCACTGGCCCGCAATAGGCTCCAACGCGCGGGCAGCATCGGCGGCATCGCTAATCTGAATACCCGCCGGGAACAACACCGTACCGGTCGTGATGATAATAAAGCCGGCAATGACATCGGCGGCAAGCGAGCCGCTCACGGTATCGATGCGCTGCAGCACGATATCGTCCTCGCCCGCGTTCTTATCGACCACGTTGTTCTGCGCCAAGAAGATCATCCACGGCGCGATGGTGGTACCGATCGTTGCGACCACGAGCGACACGTAGCTGGGGTCATTTTGAATGTTAGGCACGACCAGGTCGACCGCGACCTCACCCCAGTTGGGGCCAGCCATAAATGCAGCGACGATATAGGTCACGAACACGCAGCTCACCAGCAACAGAATCTTCTCGATGCGCTGGAAACTACCCGACATGGTAAGCATCCACACCAGCAGCGCCACCAACGGCACCGAGATGCTCGCCGGCACGCCAAAGAGAGCAAGGCCGCTGGCGATGCCCGCAAACTCCGAAATGGTCACAGCCGTGTTGGCGATCAACAGCGCCGCCATAGCAAGTACACTCTTGCGCACGCCAAAGCGCTCGCGAATGAGCGATGCCAGGCCCTTGCCCGTGACGCAGCCGCAGCGCGCCGCGGTCTCCTGCGTCACGATGAGCAGCACGGTCATGACGGGAAGCATCCAGAGCATCTTGTAGCCATAGCTGGCGCCCGCGCTGGAATACGTTGCAATGCCGCCGGCGTCATTGCCCGAAAGCGCCGCCAGCAGACCGGGACCCATAGCGCCAAAGATGGCCGCGATGGTCAACTTTTGCTTGGTGCCCGACTTTTGCTTGGTATTTTGCACGCGACCACCTAACCCATGACCGACATGGTGAGCAGCACCGCAGCGGCGCAGTACGCTACGCACGAGATCATGACGGCAATAACGTTCATGGCGGTGCCCGACGTGTTGAGGTCATGCTCGTCACGCCAGAACAGCACCATCAGGTAAATCACGGCACTCATGTTGCCAACCAGGCAAATGATGGCAGCGATATTAAAGCACCCGGTAAAGAGTTGCTCCTCAAACATGGGCGCATCGGGGAACGCGGCGGTGCGCACCAGCTGAGCGCACAGGTAGGTCACGAGTGACAGAATCAGGCCCATGCCCGTGCTCTGGAAGAAGAACCCCAGATACGGCTTGGGCTCGTCGTCGTGACCGTCATACTCCAGGAAGTAGTTCTTGACGAACGACACCATGCGCGAGGCCGCCAGCAGCACGAGCGGCATGGCGCACATGGGGAACACCACCAGATGCGCGGAGCCGAGCGCCGTCCCCAGCACGGTCGCCATGATACACGACGCGATGCCCCATACAACAACCCAGTACTGGCGATGCACGAACCAGCTGAGCACGTTCGTCGAGTCGTCCGACGCGCTATCGCCCGAGCCGACACCGGCGATCTGCAGGTCCTCCTGATGCTCCTCAGCGATAACGTCCATGGCGTCGTCGAAGGTTACGATACCCAGGATATGACGGTTCTCGTCGCAGACAGGGATGGCAACCAGGTCGTACTTGGTCATCTCGTCCGTTACGTCTTCCTGGTCCTCGTCGGGCGACACATAGACCAGGTCGCGATAGGCCAGCTGACCCAGCGTGGCGTCGCGGTCGGCTACGATCAGCGTGCGCAGCGAAAGCACGCCGGTCAGCATGCCGCTCGGATCCTCGGTATAGACGTAGTAGACGCTCTCGAAATCCTCGTCGAGCTCGCGAATCGCCTCGATGGCGTCACCGACCGTTGCCGTGGCGGGCAGGGAGACAAACTCCGAGGTCATGATGCGGCCGGCGGTGTTGTCCTCATACCCCAGCAGGTTACGAATCGCCTTCTCCTCCTTGACACCCATCAGGCGCAGGAGCTTCTCGGCCTTCTCGTAATCGAGCTCGTCGATCAGATCGGCGGCGTCGTCCGGGTCCATCATGGCCAGCATCGACGATGCGTCGGTGTCGGACAGGCCCTCGAGCATCTCGGTCATAAGCTCGTCGTCATCGAACTCCGAGATGGCCTCGGCGGCCTGGGCAGTATCGAGCTGCGCAAACACCTGCGCACGCAGGCGCGGGTCGAGCTGCTCGATAATGTCGGCGATGTCGGCAGGGTGCAGCTCGCCGAGCGTCTTGTGCGACACCGAGAGTTGAATGTTCTTGGTCGAGCGGTCGAGCAGGTCCATGTAGGACCAAGCGATGATGTCCTCACTGAGCGGCTTGCCCAGGTGCTTCATAAAGCCTTCGACGATATGCTCGAGCGCAGGGCTGATGGCGCGTAGCAGACCGCGGGCACCGACCTCGGCGCCCAGCAGGCGCAGCTGATTTTCGCCCGACATGGAAAACTTGATGTCATTTACGCGCACGACCTTCATGCCCTGCGTGTCGACGATCTGCTTGTTGAGCACGTCGCGGGCGAGCAGGAGTTCGGTCGGCTGCAGGTAGGAAAAACGGATTTCGGTGGCCGACGTCTTAAGGTGTACACCCGTCTCGTCGATACGGTCGACCCATTTGCGCCAGCTGATCATAAACGGCGTCTTGCCGGGTCCGCGGAACGCGAGCGACGTCACGTGCGGAAAAACTTCGCCGGTAGCAATGCCAAAATCGTTGACCACGCCGAGCTTTTCGCCGTCGACGTCCAAGACCGGCAATTTGAGCATCTCACTCAGATAATTCAATGGTGCTCCCCATCATTATTCCTCCGGACGCAACCGCGCGTGCGGCGTCCGGGGGCTTCTGGATATGTATACGCATGCGCGGGCGGCACGCCGCTCGACGCTTACACCCCGTGCATGCGCAAAAAGCACCTGCATGGGGTCATCGACTGTATGGTCGAGGTTTGGATTTCACCTGTAACCTTTCTCTTGACCCTCATTAACCGCAGTAACTATAGCATCAGCATCGCCCTGCGGCATCGAATTTATGCGCTGCACATTGCAGGCATACCAAACGCTGACGCATCCGTGACATAGTCATTGGGGACGTTCCTAAATGACTACCCAATGACTACTCTGTGGTGTCGTCGTCCTCGGCAAGTTGGGGGAACACGGCGTCCTTGGGCATGGTGACCTTCGTCAGCGAGGTGAGCTTTTTGCTCAGCGACGTGTCCGTCTTGACCAGGTCGCTGAGCGTCACGATCTTGTAGCCGTCGGCAATGAGGCCGTCGATAATCTGCGGCAGCGCCTCGAGTGTCTGCTCGGCGCATTCGTCTCTATCGGTGAGCAGCACGATATTGCCCGGCGTCACCGAATCGAGCACCGTCGAGACCTGTTCGTCGGCACCGTTTAGCAGCCAGTCGCCCGAGTCGATATTCCACGAGACCACGGCGGAGACCAGGTCCATCGCATCAATCCAGTTTTGCTCGTCAAAGGCAGCGTAGGGAGCACGCAGCAGCATCGTCTTCACGCCGGTCGCCGACTTCATCGCGTCGGTGCCTTTCGTGATCTGTTCGCGTACCGCCTCACGGTCCTGACCCTTGAGCGAATCGTCGCTGTAGCTGTTGGATCCGATCTCGCACCCGGCATCGACAATCGCCTTGGCCGTGGCAGGCGAGGCCTCGACCGCATCGCCCGAAAGGAAGAACGTCGCGGTGACGCCCTTTTCCTTGAGCACCTGCAAGATCTGTTTGGTGGCGCCGCTCGGACCCTCGTCAAACGTCAGTGCCACGTACTTTTTGTTGCCCTTGGGCGCCACGCTGGCGCACGCAACAACGCAATCGGTGGCGGGCACAACCTCGCCGCGGTCTTGCGTCTTGCCTGACTGCTCACCAACCCACACCTCGGATCGGCCCTGGACACCCCATGTCTGCACATACTCGATAGCGCCCGTGCCCTCGACCTTGAGCTTGGGCTCGATAACCGTAGCCTGAACCTCGTGCTTCTCGTAAGTGTTACGGCCATCCTTGACCGTCACCTTCTCGCCGCCCTCGAGTTCGCGGCTATCCCATTTGCCCTGCTTCACGCGCTTGCCGTCGACCTTCACCGACAGCTTTTCGCCCCCATGGCGCTTGAGCACGCTGTCATCGACGGCCAGCAGGTCGCCTGCGTCGTAGGTGTCAGTCAACTCCTGGTCGTCGATGAGATTCTGCAGCGTAGAGCCCACACGCACCGCGGTCTTCTGGCCGTTGAGCTCCACGTCCACACTGCGGTTGACGTAGCCCACGACGGCAGCGATAAACAGCACGAGCGCGCAACCCACGGCGATGAGCGCGTAGGGCAGGCGAGACGAACGACGGGGCGTACGGCTGTTGCCGATGCGCGCACTGCGGTCGCTAAAGCCGCGGCTATGGTTGAGATACATCGCGCCGGGCTTACGGTGACGCTTGCGCTGACCGCTGGGCAGCTGCCCCAGGTCGCGGCGCGCCGTCGGACGCGTACCCGAACGCCCGTTTAAGTTGGATCCGTTTTGGCG
>CABUJN010000050.1:0-15400 GCA_902491935.1 uncultured Collinsella sp. | reverse complement strand
CGATAGCCCTCGACGCCGAGCATGTCGATGACCTCGCGCGGAGCGATGGCGTTGCCGCGGCTCTTGGACATCTTCTCGGCCTTGCCGGTCTCGGCATTGCGCACGGTCAGGAAGCCGTGGGCAAAGACGTGCTCGGGCAGGGCCTCGCCGATGGCCATGAGCATGGCGGGCCAAATGACGCAGTGGAAGCGGATGATGTCCTTACCCACGATGTGGAACTGCGCGGGCCAGCGATAGGCCAGCTCGGCACGCGCCTCGTCGGTGTCGACACCGTAGCCGACGGCCGTCATATAGTTGAGCAGCGCATCGAACCACACGTAGGTCACGTGACCCTCGTCAAACGGGACCTGAATGCCCCAGTCAAAGCTCGTACGGCTCACGGAAAGGTCGTTGAGGCCGCCCTCGACAAAGCTGCGAACCTCGTTCATGCGGAACGCAGGCTCGACAAAGTCGGGATGCTCGTCATAGAGCTTGAGAAGCTTGTCCTGGAAGGCGGAAAGCTTAAAGAAGTAGGACTCCTCCTGCACGCGCTCAAGCGGACGGTGGCAGTCGGGGCACAGGTGCTGGCCGACGCTGCCGTACTCCTCGTCGCCCTTCTGGACCTGCGTATCGGTAAAGTAGGTCTCGTCAGGCACGCAATACCAACCGTCGTAGCTGCCCTTATACAGGTAGCCGGACTCCTTCATGCGCTCCCACAGGTACTGCACGGCATGATGCTGGCGCGGCTCGGTGGTGCGGATGAAGTCGTCGTTGGAGATCTCGAGCTTGCTCCAAAGCTCCTTGAAGTGCGGAGCCTGGCTGTCGGTCCACTCCTGCGGCGTCATGTTGTGCTTGGCTGCGGCCTCGGCGACCTTCTCGCCGTGCTCGTCCATGCCGGTCAGGAACTTGACGTTATAGCCGGCGGAGCGGCGATAGCGAGCCTGAACGTCGGCGATGATGGTGGAATAAGCCGTGCCCAGGTGCGGATCGGCGTTGACGTAGTAGATGGGCGTCGTGATAAAGAACGAAGGCTTGCTTTGATCCATGGGGTTTGTCCTCCAGAAAAACGTTGCATACAGAGGATGATTCTAGCGCAAGGGCTAGATATCCTCCATCTATTGCATATCGAGCACCATGGCATAGACATCGCGCTTGCGGCGCGAATACTTCTGAGACAGGCGCTTGGCCACCGCAGACGCGGGCTCCCCCTCCTCGAGCGCGGCGCGGATATCCTCGCGCAGGGCCTCGTCGGGGTCCGCTGCCGCGGCGCCAACCGGCACGATGCCGGCCTCCTCATCCTCGCTCGGCGGCGCGATGACCAGCGCAATCTCGCCCTTTACCTCGCCGCGAGCACGCAGCTCCTCGGCAAGCTGGTCAGCGGGCCCGCGCAAGACCTCCTCGTGCAGCTTGGTGAGTTCGCGGCAGACGGCAACCTCACGCTGGGGAAAGACCTCCGCCACGGCCTCGAGCGTCGCCACGATGCGATGTGGAGACTCGTAGAAGATGAGTGCGCCGGGCACCACGGCAAGGCGCTGCAAGCGTCGCACGCGGTCGCCGTGCTTTCGGCCCAAAAAGCCCTCGAAGAAAAAATGCTCGCAGGGAATGCCGGACGAAACAAGCGCCGTGACGCAAGCAGAGGGCCCGGGAATAACTTCGACGGGCAAATCGGCCTCACGCGCCGCCTCGACCAGCGCCTGGCCGGGATCGGACACGCTCGGCATGCCGGCGTCCGAGGCAAAGGCGAGGGTCTCCCCCGCCAGCAGACGGTCGACCAGGCCGGCAGCGCGGCTAGCGATCACATTCTCGTCGCAACGGACAAGCGGCTTGGAAATGCCCAGGTGCATCAGCAGCTTTGACGTCACACGCGTGTCTTCGCAGCAGATGGCATCAGCGGCGGCAAAAGCCTCACCAACGCGCGGGGACAGGTCGCCCAGGTTGCCGATGGGCGTGCCGACCACATAGAGTTTGCCCGTATGGGCGCTGTTTTGCGTCATATCAACCTATTCAATCATGCCGCGCTCGAGCGTACCGAGCGCCGCGCGGGCGTCCCATGCTGCAATGCGCTTCTCGGTCTTCCACGTTTGGAAGAACCAACCGGCAGCCGGCGCAAACGATGCCAGCTGGTTGGCGATAAACACGCGCTCGTAGGCATTGCGGCCCTCGGGCGTAACCGACGAGTTGGCAAAGATCGCCGCGCCCGACCATTCGCCCACCAGCACGGGGAACCCAGTCGAAATCGCTTCTTTAAGTTCGCGCTTGTTACGCGAAATCGCCGTCGTCAGCCCGCGAGGGCTCGTGATGTCGAGCGCATACTCGTCGCGGTAATGGTACAGGTGAAGGTCCATGTAGACGTTCTTGTACTTGGCGCCGCGCATAAAATGCTTCCACTCGCTGGGATGCCCCGACGACGAGAAGACGACGATCTTATCCTCGGGCATATACGAACGGACGAGCTCGTAGGCATCGCGATAGAAATTGCGCAGGTAGTGAGCGGGAATGCCATCCGTCATGGTGAAGAGGCTCTTGCGAACGCTCATCTGCGGCGTGTCCAGCAGCTCAATGCCCAGCAGGCTCTCGGCCTCGCCATAGCGATCGGCCAAGCGCTCGAGCACGTCGAGTGCGACATGACGGCCGTTGGTGGACGAATGCCACTCGGCGACAGCCTCCGGCGTGGTGGGTGAATCGTTGGAATCGCCCTGGCCACCGGGCACAGTTGCCAGATCGAGCAGCACGCGGATGTCGTACTTGGCAGCCCACTCAATCGCGCGGTCGATGTAATCGACAACCGATATGTAGGAGGCATCGGACTCCTGTGAGCCAAAGGCATACCAGGGCACCGGCAGACGCACGGCATTGAGACCGATCTGCGCCATGCGACGAAAATCGTCCTCGCTCACAAACGTCTCGTAATGGCGGCGCATGCGCTCGTTATAGGCGGCGGTACCCATGGCCTCCTGTAGCTCGGCCGCGTTGGATGCACCGGTCGCCGCGTACAGCGACGGGGTCACCCAAGGCTCGGGAATAAACCAGCCAGAGAGATTAACGCCGAGTATCCTCTCCATCACTGCCCCCTTCGGATCATGCAGGTCGAACCCGCATCGTATTGCATAGGATAAGTATCGTTTTGAGTATACCCGCGTGTGCGGACAGGCGACCGAACGGTCTGTAAAGTGACGCGAAAGTGGGAGGAATGTCTGGGAGCAGACGGGATCGGAATGGTGCGACGAGGTGTGTACGCGCGCCGGAGGCAGGCAGCGGAAAGTGTGTCCCGTTCTATCGCTCAATAATGGGGCGCAGTTTCCGTTAGCAGGCCCAACCGGAAAGCGCGACCCGCAATTTCGCGTCATTCCGGGTCGCGCTTTCCCAGACAGGCCCGAAGCGGAAAGTGTGTCCCGTTCTGAGCCCTTATTCTGGGACGCAGTTTCCGCAGAACCCTACATAAAAGAAAAGGACCCCTTTGCAGAAGTCCTAGTCAATTCAAGGTGGCGGGGAAGGGAATCGCGTCCGCGCGCTGCGCGGACGGACCGCTGCGGCGCTTACGCGCCTTGCGAGCTGCGCTGGCAAACGCTTACGCGTTTACTCAGCTCCGCGCCCTCACGGGGTTCGATTCCATGTGGGGGCTGCATAAAAGAAAAGGACCCCTTTGCAGAGGTCCTAGTCAATTCAAGGTGGCGGGGAAGGGAATCGAACCCCTGACACGAGGATTTTCAGTCCTCTGCTCTACCAACTGAGCTACCCAGCCATTTGAGGTGTGCCTTGTTTCAAGGCTTGATTAGTATAACCAAGGACGCGTTCCGGTCAACCGAGAATTTCGAAAAAGTTTTTGAGCACAGCCTCGGTTCTTTAAATCGGCACGTCAGAGGCATCAGCCGGCAGCAAAAAGTTTTTCGCTCAGAGCCGCACGGGCAAACTCACTTGGCGTCATCCCCTCGGCAGCCGCCCGTCGACGAATGGCCTCCTTCATTCCCAGAGGAATCTTGACCGACAGCGTTGCCGTCCCCTCACCTGAGAGTGGGGGCCGTCCATGCACGATCCCACCAACGGTGCGTTCGCCATCCGGAAACTCTCCGCGCTCGTACGACTCGCACCACGCGTCAATCATTTCATCCGTTACAACCTGACCATTAGCGGCCGTATACGTCTTGCCCATCATCGGCCCCTTCCGTCAGGTGCTTTTTAGCGTTGGGATGGATCTCAACATCCATGCATCTTCTCCTCCATCTTACCCAATTTCGTATGACGAAAGTCCGCTGTCGCCAATTCTTAAGCCGGCACGCGTTGGAGAGCAGGGGTCGAAACAATGATTGAAGGACGCTCTAGTACGGCCCAGGCGCCGGGGCAGGAGCACGTGCGCCAAGGACGAACGTTTTCGTAGCATACAAGGACATAGCCACGTGCATCGATAAAGGCGATGTCGATGGGAAAGGCCATAAAACACGTGTGGACCGAAGAGCAGCGTGGAAACGCCATGACGATCGGCAGGCCGTTGGCGGCAACCGGACGCCGTCCCAGCATGCCGCGCAGGCGCACGACAAACGACTCCGCCACCGCAAACTCGGCCGGCGTCCAACCCAGCCTATTGAGTGCCCGCGCGTAGGCGATGTAGGACGAGACCGCGGTCACATGACCACCCCCGGACGCCATGGATCGACCGTCACCGCGCGCTCGTGCGACAACGTTGCCGGCGCCCCCAGCGGAACGCCAGCGATGCTGAGAGAAGTCGGCCACGGCTCATAGTGCATGGTGCAGGTGTAGGTCCTAAACGTACCGGATAGGGAGAGCAGGCCACCATCCGATGCCTCCGCGCCTTGCTCGCTCGACACTTCGATCTGCAAGTCATAGCCTTCCATGGCATTCAGAATTTGAGTCTGAACCGTCGCCGAGGCATCGACAGAGCTTTCGTCGCCCTCCCCCTCCGACGCCACGGCGTGCGCCAACACGATGTCGGGCACCACGCGGTCGAAGCGCGCGACAGCGCTGGCAAAGATCATGACGTTGTACACAATGAGTGCCAGCACCAGCAAAACGGGCGTAACCACTGCCATCTCCACCGTCGCTTGGGCGCGCTCCTCGCGCAGACGCATGCGGATACTCATTACGACCCACCGCCCAGAGCGCCAGCCAGCGTGGCGACATCGACGGTGAGTGGGATGGAGCCGCCGCCGGGCAGAGGAATCTCCGTAAGCGTGAACACCGTACCGCTGATGGTGCGTTCGACTTGATATTCCAACGCCTCGCAAAGCGCCTTGGGATCGGTCACGCCCAACGGAATACTTCGCAGTTTGTCTTGCGCTTGAGAGAGGCCAGCAATGTCAGACCCCGGGCTCTTAATGACGTTGGCGGAATCAGTCAGCACCGGCTTTCGCAGGCGCAAGTCGCACGGTTCCAAACCCAGCGCCGCCACGGACGCCGAAACGGTATCGCCGAGCCACGATGCAATGGAGTCCAACGCGCCGCTGCCCCCTCTTAGGCCTTTAATCATCTCGTCCATAAGTTCGTCGGCCGAACCTTGGATGTCTCCGTATCCCACAAGCAGCCGTCCCCAGACATCCATGACGCCATCGAGTACGCCGGCAACGCCACCCGAGCGTTCCTTCAATGTCGAGAAAAATCGCGAAAGCACGTTGTTTTGCGCCGTCGCCTCATCGGGCGCCAGCACCGCGGCAGAGATGGCACCGCGATCGCCAAGCCTGACTGCCGTGTTAAACGAAGAGTTGAGCTCATCAGGGCTCGAGATGGCACCCGAAACCGCAAAGGCAACCACGCCGTTGCGACCGGGCGGAGCGATACGCGGACGCTCGCCCGAAAGCGCTTTAATGGCCTGGTCAAACGCATTGCTCGCACGGTCGGCCTCATCCTCGGTCTGTCGCATGAGCTCAAGCTCTTTGTTCCGACATTTGACGTATTCCTCCAAGGCCTTTTTGAACTCGTCGAAGTGATACTCGAAGCCGTTTTCGATAGAGGTTGAAGGCGCCGCAACAGCACCAAGCGACAAAACGCCAAAATGGCATTTGCTGCATTTATCCTGTCCATCGTAATCGGCAACCGAAGCAAATCCGCTCGGCGTCCCTTTCTTATAGTTAGGGCAGGTCGTCCCGTAATGCAGATACGCTTTGTCATCGTTCACGCTCGTCGGCCACACCGCATCGGTATAGAGCTCCGTCGCCCGAACCTCATCAGAGTTGCGCGGCAGCAGCGGAATATAGGAGGAAACCCTGTCTCCGTTCTCGGTTATATGTGCCCGATCGACCTCCGCGCTCGCATAGGCATAAAACGCCTTACGCGCCGCAGACTCTGCCTTCATCTCGACACTCGAGCCGTGGGGCTTCTCATTTGTCAGACGCCAATGGTAGTAGTCCTTCGCGCGATCAAGGGCAACTTGGGGCTCCCACGTAACGCTCGATGAGTAATGCGGATTTTGAACACCGGAGAGATCCGTTAGGCTTTTCGCACGCTCCCACATGCAAGAACAGCTGCCGACCGAGCCCTTGTCAGACCCACCACAATCCGCCAGCCAAGCACGCTCTTTAGCCTTCGCCGTGTCCTCAGAAGCCTTCCGCAGCTCCTCGGCCGCACACTCTAAATCATCTGATGTGTCTTTAATGGTATCGGTCGAGATCTCTGATCCTTTGAGCGCAGCGAAGTCAGACTCGGATGTCCTGGGCACGGCAAGCGCCGTACCGGTATAGGTCACACTATCGGTATCCTGCGCCGACACCGCCTGCGTGGCACGCGCGGCGATCAGATACGGCAGAGCCGTCTCGATTTTCTGTAAGCCTTCCGATGCGCTTTTGGCAAACTTGTTGCGCGTTTTAATGATCTCAATCCCGGTGTCGACCATATTGCCGGCAACCGGCTCGGCACCCGGGATGAGGATGGCGACCAGGCCCGTCCCGATCGTGGCAAACCCCGCCAGCCCCAGACTCAAGATGCTCGCATCAACCACCGTGGCAGCCGTGTGATAGGACGACACTACGTTGGCACCCGCCAGCGCGCCGCTATCAGCCGCCACCTGGGTATCCCCGGCACGCGACATGCTCCATATCGCCGCAGTCGACGAAAACAACAATGTGAGCACCACTAGGATGACCACGGCAGAAGAAAGCGTGGTATAGGCGCCGTCTTCGATAAACAGATCGACACCGGCTCGACCCATAAAGCCGCCTCGCTTGCGATGGCAGCTCGGACGGTGCGTCAAAACGCGTCTAGACCAGAAACGCTTAATCCCATGCAGCAATCCACGAATCATAATCTCCCTCCAGCCATTCGGGACGCGATTGATACGAGACATCGACCTTGAGCTCAACGTAGCCGCCCTCGGCGGTACCACCAATAGCCTGCGCAAACGCACCGATCACAGGCAACGGCTTGACCTCGCCGGAAACGGACACGGACGAGACGCCACCCGCACCGGCCCGGCCAAGCTCGATATCCCACGACAACGGCCCGCCGGCATGAAAGATCGAAACGTTGGGCACTGCGGCAAGTCGGCGGCGGGTGAACTCCTTAAGATCGTCGTCCTCCGCCGTCGTCGTGGTCATGAGCCGCGCGGTCTCGGCGGCGGCAGACTCCATGACCGCGCGCGTATAGAGCAGGCACACCGGTTGCAGCGCGAGAAGGATGAGTGTCAGAAACGTCGGCAGCAAAAAAGCGGCCTCGACCGTAGACTGCGCCCGGTCCTCGCGCGCGGCATCAATACAACGCGATGTCCTTAGCGGCCGCAGCGGCGTCGATAACCGACGTCGAGGCAACGCCATGGGATGCCGCCCGCTCAACCAGCGCCGCCAAGCGCCCATCGGTGCCGGCACGCCAAAGTCCCGCGATCGCCAGCACGATCGATAACAGCGCCACCGTGACGATGGCGTATTCGACCGTCGCCTGGGCAGATTCCTCACGCAGGACATCATGCATTTCACGATCCCTCCTTTGAGTCCGTTGCCTGCGGGCTCAGGCGCACGGCGCGCAGACGACACGAAGCATCGCCAGCATCCGCGGCAATTGTCACCATATCGACCCAGCCGCGTCCGTCGCGTACGATGGCGCCCCACACGTTTCCCTTGATGTCGAGATAGCCGCTCAGAGCAAGTTGCGCCGTGGGTACCTCGCGATAGGCACGCAGCATATCCGCCGCCGCTTCGGTCATCGGTCGGTCCTCGGACCATGCAAGCCGGACCGCAATCGCGTTGTCCTCAGGCGAATCCGTCGCAGTGCCAGACCGCTTGTCGAGCGTCCGCAGAAAGGTTTGCGCCGTGACAGCGACATCCGAATCGTCCGCATCTCGCATCTCATCTTTTTGAGACGCCACCACCGAATCTGAGCCCGAATCGAAGGCGGCCCCAGGACGCTGCTGCCGTGCGGCGTTAAGCCCCCAAAGCACCGCCGCTATCGCCACGGTCAGGCAAGCAAACACCAGCAGCACCCCGATGGGGCGCTCGCCCTCTACAGGCTGTTGATGCCCTCGCTGATAGCGTTCCATAGATCTTGGACCTTGCCCTTAAATGCGACGATGGCGATAATCGCGATCACCACGAGCACGCCGACCAAGATGGCATACTCGGTGGTACCCTGTGCACTCTCCTCCTGCAATAGTTCCTTGGCGCGCTGACGAACATGTGCCGCCCGGCAAAACGCCCAGCCCTGGACCTTGCCAGCAGCGTCAGTCATCGTGTTCATGTATTCCTCCCTACATCATCCCGCCTGCTCCCAGCAGCGGGCCCAATATGGACAGAAGCAACGCCGGCAAGATGAGCGTGCCGGTGGGAATCAGCAGCTTGACGGGTGCACGCTCGATCTCGCGCTCGACCGCGGCGCGATGAGCCGCACGGATCTCGCGACTTTGAGCGGCCAGCGTCTCGGCAAGTGGGGTACCCAGGGCGAGCGCCTGCCCCACCGTGATGGCAAAGGTCTCGAGCGCTCGCACGTCCAGATCGCGCGCGGCGGCCAACAACTCGTCCTCACGCGTGCCCACGCCCACCTGCCACGCCATGCAGGCGCGCTCAAGGCGAAGAGCCAGCACTGACCGGCGGTTGGCGCAGAAAATCTCAAGCGCCGCATCAAACGAAAGACCGGCCGAAAGACCCAAGCGCACAACATCGATCATCTCGGACACTTCGCCGAGTGACACTCGCGCCGGGCCGCCCGCTCCAACCGCGCCCTTCACTCGCGCGGTCAGAGCATCGACCACCGAGCGACCCGCGGCAGCGACCAGCACCGCCTCGCGCTTGCAGGCCCCTGCGATCTTGCGTGCATCCGCCCGATCCAAACCCGTCGCGACAAATACACTCAGGGCGCACAGGCAAGCCGCAACTGCAACCGGGGCGCTCATAGCTCCACCCGCATAATGCGCCGGATAACCACCAGGGCAACGGCGTTGAGGGCAAGACCCAGCACCACGGCGCCCGCGCCGGCAGGCGTCGCAAGACCGCGACGAAAATCTGCCGAAAGCAGCGCCAACACCGCGCACATGCCCGCCGGCATCGCCGCGACCATATGCGCAGACATGCGAGCCTGCGACGTCTTAACATCCAGGCGGCGCTTGAGCTCAATGCGCTCCCCCACCATGCTCGACGCCTCGGACAGTAAGTCGGCAAGCGGAGCGCCGGTGCGCTGAGACACCTTAAGCGCCAAGGTCACAAGCGAAAGACCGGGGGCGTCGATGCGCACGAGCAAGTCATCGAGCGCGTCGGTCGCCGAGATGCCGCAATCGATCGCCGCCGCCACCCGCAAAAACTCGGTATGCACCGGCTCTTGCGCATGAGCGCCCACAAAGCGCATGCCCTGGGCCAGCGAATGTCCCGAGGCAAGCGACATGGAAAGTGCGGTAAACGCCTCGGGCATTGCCTCTTCTGCATCGTGTTGCTCGCGCCGGCTCTCAAAGCCATCCCGGGCGGCGCCAACGGCAAACGGAGCAACAAGTCCCAAGACAAATCCGAGGGGCGATAACGACACCATCGTTAGTAAAACGCAGCAGACACCGCTCGATAGCAGCAGAAACGCCAAACGCCCCGAAGCATCTTCGATCACGAGGCCAAGGCGATGCGCCGGAGCCAGCGATGCCCACGAACGGGCGATCTTTTTCAGCAGATCGTTTTCCACCAGCTCACGCGGCAGCTTCTCTGCCACCGTCTCGAGCGCCTGACGTGCCAGCTCCGCCGGCGGTACCTGCGGCACACGAGGTTCCGCCCCGCACGCCGTCGCGACAGAAAGCCCTGCCAAGCCCCCTACGACGAGGTGCACAGTGATCTCCATTCGTCCACCTCCTCTTGCGTGAGCGTCCCCGACCGCAGGCCTTCTGCGATAAACGGCGGCTCGCGGTCAAGCGTCCAGGTGCGCTCGGCGGCATCGAACGTCACATAGCGCTCGAGCTCTACGCCACCCGATGCGGCGCGTCGCACCCCCGAATACGAGGAGACGAAACGCCCGCCATCGGCGTGGCGCTCGGACATCACGATGCCGTCGAGCGCCATGGCAATCTGCTCCTCGATGAGCTCGCTCGGCAGATCGATGCCATAACGTGCAAGCAACGTCAGACGCACCACGGTCTCCTGTTCTGAACCCGCATGAAGTGTGGTGAGCGACCCGTCGTGGCCCGTGTTCATGGCCTGCAACATGTCGCAGCACTCGGCACCGCGCACCTCGCCCACCACGATGCGGTCGGGGCGCATGCGTAGGGCATTAGTTACCAGGTCGCGGATCGTCACCGCGCCCTCGCCCTCAATTGAAGCCTCGCGCGCCTCTAGGCGCACCACGTGCGGATGATGCGCAAACTTGAGCTCGGCAGAGTCCTCGATCGTCACGATGCGCTCGCCGGTGGAAATCTCACATGACAACGCGTTGAGCAGGGTGGTCTTACCAGATCCCGTGCCTCCCGCAACCGCCAGGTCCTGTCGCAGCGACACCGCACACGACAGCAGCTGCGCATACCAAAGCGGCAGCGATCCCAACCCCACGAGCTCGTCCAGCGAGCAGATACGGTCCGAGAACTTTCGGATGGTGAGAATCGGTCCGTCAATCGCCACAGGCGGAATCACCGCGTTGACGCGATAGCCCGTTTTGAGGCGGGCGTTGACGATGGGGCTGCGCTCGTCGATGCGGCGGCCAAGTGGCGAGATAATGCGGTCGATAAGCACACGGATCTGCTCATCATCCTCAAACGCATGCTCGATGGGGTACAAGACGCCGCCGCGTTCAAAGAAAGCCGAGCGGCAGCCGTTGATCATGATCTCGGTAACGGTGTCGTCCTCGATGAGCGGCTGCAACGGCCCCAAGCCCACCACGTCATCCAAAATCTCGTCGATGATGGTCTCGCGCTCGGGCGTCGCGAGATCGGTCGGCTCCTCAACATTGAGCGCCGCCTCCACCGCAGGACGCAATTCCGAGCGGGCAAGTGCCGGGTCGATATAGGCGCTGATACGCGCCACTTCGTCGTAACCCATGCGATCCATCACGGCGCGCTTGGTGCGTCGTTTCACAGCGCGGCGACGCCCCGCATCTACAGGCGCTGCCGCCGCAGCAGCGCCGGCAGCCTTAATCCTCGTTTGCAGGCTCATCGCTGATCACCCTCGCGCGACCAGGGAAGGCGGATACGCGGGCGTTCGGTGCGCGTTGCACGGTCGGCGACCATATCGCTCCAAGGGCCGACGGCGCACCCCAGTTCCACGAGCATCTCGCGCGTGGCCTCGCGCACGCTGGTCGCAAAAGCGCTGGTCTGCCCCACTGCCTCGTCAGCGCGCCCAAACGCCATGAGCGCGGCGAGATCCTGCCCGCCATCGGCGATACGAATCTTGGAGCTCAACGCACAGGCAATCTCAAAGCGCATGGCGACGTCCTCGTCTGCCCCGCGCGCACCGAACCGGTTGAACACGGCGCTCATGCGCGTGCGCGGCACACCTACTCGACCTGCCAGTTCAATGACGCGCGATGCCGATGCCGCGGACGACACCGCCACATCGCCAACGACCAGGCAACGGTCGCTCGCCGCCACCGCAGCCGCCACGGCGTCGCCCCAAAAGACCGAGGTATCGATAAAGACCACGTCGGATTCGCGACGCAGAGCATCAAGCAGTAGCTCCACCGGACGTGCCATGAGCTCGGCTTGCTCGGGCGCCGCGACGGGACCCCAGAGCGTAACGCCCGGTGCCACGCGCATCGATGTGGCTACGATATCCGGCTCGGTGAGCGTGCCCGCCGCCGACGGCTCGATAAGTGCCGCCATATCGCGCGGAGCATCGACGCCTAACAAGTCGTAAAGGTTTCCAAACATCAGGTCCAGGTCGAGCACGGCGGCACGCAAGCCCAACAGCGACGATGTGTGTGCCATGGTGGCAACGATCGTCGACTTGCCGCAACCGCCCGAACCCGAAATAGCGCAGATGACCGGAGCTCGATGCGGCGGAGCGGCAGCGTCTGCCGGCGGCATCGGAGGCGGCGGGGCGGGCGTCGGTGGCAGCGCCCCCGTCTCCCCCGCCGCAACCACATGCTGCGTCCAAGCCGGCATGGCAGCTTGTTCGGTCTGCGAGGCAGGCTCGTACTGCGCAATCTGCTCATGCTGCATCAGCGACAACTCGCCGCACCCGGCAAAGCCCTCAACTTCATCGAGTTCATCCACCAGATTCACGCCGTGCACGTATCCCATATCTACAGCCGGGGAGTCGCCAGCATGCTGCGCCGGCCCCCCAGCGTCATCGTATACAAGGGGGTTCCGGGGGCGCCGACCATGCTCGGCTTCCGCTTTTCCATAATCATCAACACGCGGGCCTCTTGTAGCGCGAGGCGCCCCGGGTTCCCTATCAACAAAAGCATCGGGCTCAATCGTCATGCGCCGATCGGAATCAACCGCTCCCTCGCCCGCGCGCCCGTTGCCGCATATACTGTGCGCAGCGATGACCTCGGTCGCCCCCGCGCGAAACAGCCCCTCGATATCCGACGGATCGAGCGCTTCTATCAACACGACCACGCGACTCACGCGGCCTTCGGCCGTCAGGCGCGCAACAGTCTTGCGCACATCTTCGGTATCAAACAAAGACGCCGCGATGATGGCAGCCCCGCGGCGTGACGGAAACGCCCGCGCCATGGAAACCAGCCCGTCCAGGTCACCCACGCGAAGCACCTGTGCACCCACATCACGGCCCTCGACTTCCCGCTGCAACAGTCCGTAATCGCCGCACGCGCAGCACGCAAGCCAGATCGCCTTCATCGCTCGTCGCCTCCGCTCTTTTTGCCGCGCGCCGTGGCGGGAATCGTCAAGCTGACCGTTCCCTTGCCCGAGGCTCCCAGCAGTTCCTTGACGTCTTCGGGGTCAGCCGCCAGCGTCACCCATTCGATCTTGCCCTCGCGCGTGGCACCGGAATCCTCACTGGTATCGATCACGTACGCGCCGCACAGCCGATCGGTTACGCCGTCTTTTTGCACATACACATCCACGTAGCTGCCCACGCCCGTGGCGCCGCCGACCGAGTGCTCGGCATCGACCGCCACCGAAACGGCGACCTTACCCTTAGGCACCTCGAGCTTGTGGCTCTCGGCCTTGGTGTAGACATTGCAGATCACGGCGTTTTTGGGAATACGCGAAGTCGTCACGTCGCCGCGCACCTGGCGCAGCTCGGTCACCGCGTCACGCGGCAGCAGACTTGTCAGCCATTCCTGGGTTATGACATTGGTCTCATCGAGGGTCTCGCCCACATCGATATCGCGCGCCGCGACGCACACCTCGACGCGATCGCCACCGTACTTGGCCAAGGTCTCAGCCTGGACCTGTTCGGCTTGCGAGCGGATCGACGAGCCGTAAACCATGCAGAGCAGAGCAGCGAGCACGCCCGCGACCAGACTGATGGCGATGCGCTTGCTCTTGTTCACGGCCGCTCCTCTCATGGCAGTGCCGGGCGAATGCCCGTACCACCATTGTCTGGGCGGTCAGAGTGCAAAGCGGCGCAATCGTGATCTTGGTTTTCGATGTCAAACCAATCGCTGACCAAAAGCTGACCAGCCCGTCAAGCTCGTGGCAAGGTTTTGGTCAGCACGTCAGCAAACTACGTGTTTCGAGGCTTTTGCGCAGCAAAAAAGCCGTCTCCCGAACAGTTGGGAGACGGCTGTCATAGGAAAAATCAATTACAGATGGACATCGGGATCGAGCATTTGAGCGCTCACGCGCATGGATGACGCCAGGTTTTGGAACGTTTCCAGACGCAGGCTGTCAATCTGCCCGGCGTCTTCGGCCTCGCGAACGGCGCAACCCGGCTCATGGACATGCGTGCAATCGCCAAACCGGCACGCACGCGATGCCTCGACAATCTCGGGGAAGGCGCGGGCCAGTCCCCGCTCGTGACCCACGAGCGGTAGGCTGCGCAGGCCCGGAGCATCGGCGATCACGCCGGCGTCGCCCGGCAGCGCCACCATCACGCGCGCGACGGTAGTGTGACGGCCCTGGTCATCGCGCTCACGCACACCGCCGGTCGCCAACGTATCGTGGCCCAGCAGTGCATTGAGCAGCGTCGACTTGCCGGCACCCGACTCGCCCAGAATCATGGCGCAGCTCCCGGCAGGCACGCAGGCACGGACCTCGTCCAGGCCGCGGCCCTCGGCAGAGGACGTCACGATCACGCGCACGTCCGGACCCACCAGGCGGCGCACGCGGTCCAGATCGCGCTCGAGCTCCTCGGCATCGCAGCGGTCAGCTTTGGTGAGCACCACCACTGGCTCGGCATCGCAGTCGAGCGCCAACACCAGCGAGCGCGCCACGCGGTCGAGCAGCACCTCACCGGCACCGAGCGCCTGCACGATTAGCACGCTATCCACGTTGGAGCAGAGCACCTGGCGCTCTCCACGGGCACGACCGCGCCAACGCTCAAAGCTCGTACGGCGCGGCAGCACGCACTCAATCACGCCCATATCGTGCCCGGGAGCGCGGCGTACCGCCACACGGTCGCCCACGGCAGGCAGCAGGACCTCGTCCTCGCCGCGCGACTTGGCAAATCCTACGGCGTGCTCGGCACGGAACGTATCAGTGGCAGTCGCCACCAGCGGAAACCCGCGATCCAAGCGCACCACGGCGCCAAGCTGCATCTGCTCGGTCTCCTCGGCATGTACGCAAAAGTCGTCAAATGCCGCCTGCTGGGCTTCATCGACCGGCAGGTCATCAAACGCCGGAACGTCCTGCAGCGCGTCGAGTCCCGGCACGCTTGCCAGCTGCTCCTCAGCAGATGTGGGAGCCTCGGTCGCAAGCTTCCGACGACGATCGCGCTTAGCCCGCGCCCCCGTCGTCTTTTTCTTCGCCTTAGCCTTCGCCTTGCCCACAGATGCCTCCCAGCACAAAACCACACAACTGAGCAGGTATTTTAAATCAAAAAGAGCTGGCCGGGCAAAGCCCTAAATCAGAACCACCCTTAAAAAGGGTGGTTTGCTCTTAGGGTATAACCCACGGGCC
>CABUJN010000049.1:0-15693 GCA_902491935.1 uncultured Collinsella sp. | reverse complement strand
ACCGTGTCGTCAAAGAGCAGCACGTCTTGGAACACAATGGCGTAGTCGCGCAGTAGTACCTCGGGATCCACGCTCGCAACATCCACGCCACCCACGGTGACCGTGCCTTCGGTGGCATCCCAAAAGCGCGCGGCCAGGCGGCTCACCGTAGACTTACCGGAACCCGAAGGACCGACCAGCGCCGTAACCTCGCCTTCCTTGGCGGTAAAGCTCACATCGGTAAGAACTTTCTCGCCGGCGCGGCCGTCCTCGCCCGCACCATAGCCAAATGCCACGTGATCGAACACCACGTCATGGCCCACGGGCTCAAACTGCTCGCTGCCCCGCGCCACGGGCTCTTCCATGATGGAACGCATGCGCTTGGCAGACGACTCGGCGACAAACAGCTCGGACATTAACATTAACGCCTGGTCAAAGGGTGCATAGATACGGCTCACCATAAGCAGGAAGGCAAACATCACCAAAAAGTCGACCTGCCCGGAGGCAACCATCGCGGCACCCGTGACCAGCGTGGTGGCAATGCCCAGACGCAGGATGGCGAAGGCGGAGTTGACCAAAAGCCCGTTGGCGAGCTCGCCCTTGGTGGTCTCGCGCTCCTCGGCATCGATCACGGCGTTGAGTCCCTCAAGATAATGGGCCTCCTGGTTGGTGGCGCGGATCTCGCGAACGCAGTCGAGCGTCTCTTGAATCGCCTCGGTAACCTTGACCTTCTCGGCGCGCACGCGGTCGAACACCGGGGTCATGGGACCGCGCGTCAGATACAGCACGGCAAAGGCCACGGGAACGCTCCAAAACGCCGCAATCGCCAGCTGCCAGCAAAAGAACAGTGACGCCACGAACACAATGGCGCTTGCGATGATGGCACCCCAAAGCTCTCCCAGCACGTGGCTGTAGGCGTGCTCCATGGCCTGGACGTCACCCATGATGGTCTCGGTTAAATCGGCCAAATCACGACGACCAAAAAACGACAGCGGCAGTTTGCGCAAGCGCTCGGCGATCTCCATACGCTGCTTGCCGCACTCCTCGTAAAAGATGCAGTAGGTGTAGTAATACTGCTGCCAGTTAGAGGCAAAGAGCAACACGAAAAAGACCAGGAGGCCGCCCACGATCGGCAGGGCATCCGGCAGGTCAGCCCCACTGGAGAGATGCTCGACAAAGCCGGCCATAACCAGGAATAAAAAGCCCATGCCGGCCATGGTAATAAGATTAGTGAGCGTGGTCCAGAAAATGCCACGTTTTACGCCGGCGACGCCTTTATCGGATAGGAAATACTTCTTTTGGAATGAGGCGAACATTTAGGCCTCGCCTCCCTTCGCGACGGCGGCATCCGCGGTCGCAGCAGTAATCTTCCAGCTCGCGGCCTGCTCGTACTCGGCCCACATCTTGGCATACAGACCCTCTTGGGACAGCAACTCGGCATGGGTACCCGACTCCTGCACGCTGCCCTGGTTGAGCACCACAATTTGGTCTGCGCCCACTACAGTCGAGAGTCGGTGCGCAATCATAATGACCGTGCGACCCGCTGCCAGCTTGCTAAAGGCGCGCTGGATGAGCGCCTCGTTCTCGGGATCGGCAAACGCCGTGGCCTCATCGAGCACCACGATAGGCGCGTCTTTAAGGATCGCGCGGGCGAGTGCCACGCGCTGGACCTCGCCGCCCGAAAGATATGCCCCGCCGGCGCCGAGCATGGTATTGATGCCCTGTGGGAGCTTGGCCACAATGTCGTCGCACTGAGCTGCGGAGAGGGCCGCACGCACTTCGTCGTCAGTGGCCGTAGGCTTGGAGGCGCGCACGTTATCAGCAAGTGTTTGCCGGAACAGCTGGTTGGTCTGGAACACGAAGGCGACCTGGTCCATAAGCTCGTGCGGATCCATATCGCGAACGTCCACACCGCCTACGAGCACTCGACCCGAGGAGACATCCCAAAAACGCGGGATCAGGCTTGCGCAGGTTGACTTACCGCCACCCGAGGGACCCACCAGGGCGAGGGTGCTACCAGCGGAAACGCTAAAACTCACATGGCTAACGGCAGGTGTCTCGGCGCCCTCGTAGGTAAAGCTCACGTCCTCAAATCGCACGTCGCCGCCGGCAGGGTGCTTGGGTTGGGCGGGCACGGAGAGCTGCTTGGAATCCATGACGCTTCGAATACGAGCCAGCGAATCGGCACTCATCTGAGAGGCCTCGCCCACAAACATGAGCTTGGTCATGGCCGTCGGCACCACGGCCGAAAATATCGCGTAAAATGTGAAGTTGACCATGAAATGCACGAAGTCCGTCTCGCCCGGCGCCAACAGCAACGCCACGGGCAACAGGAATGCCACAAGACCATTGAGCGCGGTAAGGTTGAGTACCTGCGGACCTCGGCAGAACGTGCCCGCATAGCTTTGTGCCATGTCGGCGTATTCGGCGATCGCATCGTGGAAGGCCTTGAAGGAGTAGACCGTCTGCTGAAACACCTTGACCACGGGGATGCCGCGTACGTATTCGGTGCCGGTCTTGTTCATCTTGACCAGCGCTCCCATGTAGGCCTTCATGAACTCGGCGCCTTTGCCGCCCATCATGGTGGCCATGGCGCCAAGCGAAACGATGACCGAGATAAGGCATGCCGCGCCCAAGCGCCAATCGAGGGCGAAAAGCAGCACGAGCAGGCCTGCGACCATGGCGGTGGCGCCGGCGATATCGGGCAGCATGTGCGCGAGCAGGGTCTCGGTGGAGGCGGCACATCCGTCTACAATACGGCGCAGCTCACCGGTGGCGTGCGTGTCAAAGTAGCCAAGCGGCAGCTTAAGCAGGTGCTCGCTCGTAGTCTTGCGGATATTGGACGCGCAGCGAAACGCAGACAGATGCGTGCACATGAGCCCCACGAAATAAGCTACGATGCTTGCCAGGGCAAAACCCACGGCCCACCAGCCATACATCGCGATGTTAGTGGCTTCGCTCCAGTTGGGCGCCACGGCGATCAGATCGCGCGCAACAAGCCAAATGCACACGTACGGGCCAAAGCTCAGCAGCTGCGAGAGCGCCGAGAGAGCCATGCCCAAATAAGTTAGGAATTTACGGTCGCCGGCATATGCAAGCAGTTCGCCGATACCGCCGCCTTCCTTTTTTGATCCCTTTGCCATGAGGTTCCCTTCTGACGGCTTGAGAGTTAACCGCAATCAACTTATCATTGATATGTTAGCCAAGGCACACAATCGAGCCAGGCGTGGACGTTTCCGCAAAGGAAGGGGACGCTTTTGAAAATGCATCGGGCCGCGACCGACATAACCGAGCTCTATGCACCACAGTTTGAGCAGTTTGGCTTGGAGCTTACCGGCAAGGGTGCCGTCTTTACCGGCGAGGTGGCAAACGACCGGGCGCACGGACGCGCATGGATCATGCCCCTCTCCCCCACATGCATCGTCATGGAGCATTTCATCACCCCGACGCACGATATGTACCTGGCCGAATACACACCCGAGCCGTACGCCTGCGTGAGCGAAGTCAGCGCGCCCACACTTACATGCATGCCCGAGGCTGGCATAACGCCCGCGAACCTTAAACCATTGCATGGACCGTGGCCAAACAATGCCGTTTGCAGCTTTATCCAAGATAGCTGTGGCGAGGAGTTAAGCCCGCTGTTTGCGGGGCAGCTCTATCACTCGCGCTCGGTGCTCTTTTTACCTGGATATTTTGACGAACTGGAACACCGCTATCCCACCGAGTTTGCGGGAATCTTTGAGACGTTTGCCGAGCCATGGCACGAGGAAGCGGCGTCTGCCATCTGCCACACGCTGCGCCGAATTAACGAGGACCGCGCCCGCACCGTAGGCGGACACGTCTATATGCAGGGCATCGTGGAGACCATGGTCGCGGAGCTCGCCTGTTCGCGCGCGGCCCACAAGCAGGCGCGGCAGGCGGCAGACACACGCGTCAGCATAACCATTGCCGAAGAAGCAACGGCAATGATTGAGCGCGCGCTCGACAAAGGCAGACGTGTGGGTATCAACGAGGTGGCCGAGAGGCTCTACACAAGCCGCTCCAAACTATGCGCCACCTTTAAGGCCCAAACCGGCGAGTCCCTGGGCGCCTACATTCGCAGACGCCGTATGGAGCGAGCACAGGACCTTTTGGCCGATAGCGCGCTCACGATAGCGCAGGTGGCAGAGCGTCTAGGCTACCCTCAGCAGGCCGCCTTCACCCAAGCCTTCAAACAATACACCGGCATGACACCCACGGCTTGGCGAAGCAAGCATCGCTAAGGCCCAAGCTCCCTGGCCGTAACGGAGCGATTAATTAGCCGCCGCCCGTCAGCTCACCCAGGATCTAAACGTCAAGATGTGCACGATCAAGCGCCTTTTTGATAAGAGGGACAGATCGATCAGCCAAATACAATGGAATGTTGAGCACCCCGTCGTCGAGCTTTAGGTTCTTAAGTGAGTAGCGGACCCTCAATGGAGTCGTCTCCGCATGCTTGTCGGCATAGTACTTAAGGCTCTTGGAATGAACGACCTCTCCCGATTTGACCTCGACGGGAACGATTTCGTTTCCGACTTGAATCAAAAAATCGACTTCGTGCTTCGGCTTCTCGTTTGTCCAATAACGCGGAGCAGCATCTAACTGTGAAAGTAATGCCTGAAGCACATAGTTCTCGGCGAACGAACCTTTGAACTCCGAAAATAGCGCATCCGAGATGGCAAAAGCGGACGCATCCAGCCTTGCCATGCGGCGCAGCAAGCCGACATCAAGACAGTAGACTTTAAATGCCTTGAGGTCATCGTACGCAGAGAGCGGCACACCACCGGCAGCATTAAGGCGAACCGCCGTGATGAGCCCAGCATCGGCAAGCCATTCCAGAGCATCCTCGTATTCTCGAGCACGAGCCCCCTCGCGCACCGCACCCCAAACGAACTTTTTGTTCTCGCGCGCCAACTGAGCTGGAATCGAGTTCCATATTTGTGAAAGCTTGGCAAACTGCGCACGGCCACCATGCTTGGCAAAATCGCGCTCGTAGGAATCCAAGAGATCAGACAACACCTTATCGACCTGAACGATATCGCCCGTCTCCACCCACCGGCCAAGAGCCTCTGGCATGCCGCCGCATGCAAAATAACGACGAAGATGCTCGACGAGACGGACATGGAAGAAATCGGGCACTGTCTCGATCTGATCCAGGCCGCCAAGGTATTCGTCGTAGTTTGCAGCGCCCTCGGCTTTCAGAAACTCGGAAAAGCTCATGGGGCGCATCTCCATGAACTCGACCTTTCCCACCGGAAAAGCGCTGGTCTCACGGGACAAGCGAACGCCCAACAAAGACCCTGCGCATGCGACGTGATACTCGGGGGCCTCGTCACAGAAGTATTTAAGGGCGCCGACTGCAGAAGGACAATCCTGGATCTCATCAATAATAAGCAGCGTCTCGCCGGGCTCGATAGGCTGTCCAAGTGCCAGGGAAAGATTTGAGATGATCCGTCGAGGATCGCGCGTACCTTCGAAAAACTGAGCGTACTCGCTCTGTACCCCAGGTGACGGCTCCTCGAGCGTCAGATACACAAAATTGAGGTACGAGGTTCGGCCGAACTCCTTAAGCGCCCACGTCTTTCCAACCTGGCGCGCCCCCTTAAGGATAAGCGGCTTACGATATTCTGACGCTTTCCAAGCGTTAAGCTTGGCAATGATGTCTCGCTGCATGACCGAACCTCCCGCAAAGAAACTTCCGTAAACGTGATATTTCCCACATTTTACCCTAGGTAAAACGTGATATTTATCACATTTACGGAAGTTTTAAGCTCATTTCGCCACACTTTCATCACATTCAAAAGGCGGAGGCGCATTTTGCGCCTCCGTCGCCATCTTTCCTATCAGCCTACCTGACCCGAACGGCCGAGTCGTCACGGAACCGAGGGGCCCTCTTACGAGAGCGACGTTCTCAGCAACTCGTTGAAGAGCTTAGGGTTACCCTTGCCGCGGCTCGCCTTCATGCACTGGCCCACCAAAAAGCCGATGACCTTCTGGTTGCCGTCACGATACTGCTGCGCCTGATCGGCACAGTTAGCCAGCACCTCGTCCACGATCGGCTGCAGTGCGCCGGCATCGCTCACCTGACGCATGCCGCGCTCGTCGACAATCTTGTTGGGATCGTCACCGGTCTGGGCCATGGCCTCAAAGACCTCGTGCGCCTGGTTGGAGCTGATGGCATCGGTCGCCAGCAGCTTGGCCAGCACCGCCACCTGAGCCGGAGCGATGCCGGACTCGGCCAGCGAGACGCCCGCGCCCTTAAGGTAGGCGATCATCTCGTTGACCAGCAGGTTTGCGACCGTCTGGGCCTCCTTGCCGGCCATACCGGCAGCGGCAGCCTCAAAGAAGTCGGCAAACTCGGGGTCGCCGGCAATCTGCTCGGCGTCGGCCGTCTTAATGCCAAAGTCGGCCTCAAAACGGACGCGCCTGGCATCGGGCAGCTCGGGGATCTCACCACGACAGCGGTCGATGAACTCGTCATCCAGATCGAACGGCGCCAGGTCGGGATCGGGGAACAGACGATAGTCGTCGGCCGTCTCCTTAACGCGCATGACCACGGTGCGCTTGCGGCTGGGCTCCCAGTGGCGGGTCTCCTGATAGATGATGCCGCCCTCCTCGAGCACCTCAGCCTGGCGGCAGATCTCGTAGGCAAGGCCGTCGTGCAGGCTCTTGAACGAGTTGAGGTTCTTGAGCTCGGTCTTGGTGCCCAGCTTGGTCTCGCCGCGGCGGCGCAGCGACACGTTGCCGTCGCAGCGCATGGAACCCTTCTCCATGGAGCAGTCCGAGATGCCCAGCGTCACAAAGATGCGACGGAGCTTCTCCATAAACAGGCGAGCCTCCTCGGGCGTACGCAAGTCGGGCTCAGTCACGAGCTCGATGAGCGGAGTGCCGCAGCGGTTGTAGTCGACGAGCGACTCGGCCGCGGCGGTAATGCGGCCCTCGGCGCCGCCCACGTGAACCATCTTGGCGGCGTCCTCCTCCATGTGGATGCGCAAGATGCGGATGGGCACCGTGTAGGAACCGTCCTCGCGACGCTCGGGCATCTGCAGGCTGGACGCGTCATAGCTGGCCAGGTGGCCGGCGCGCTGGTTGCCCTCACGCATGGTCGACGTCATGGACGTGGACAGGCCCTCGGCGTTGGCCGAGGCGCTCGCCAGGCTCTGGGCCTCGGCCTCACCAAACGCGCAGTCGGGGCGCTCGGCGGCACCGCGACCGGTCACGTCCAGGTCCAAGTGACCGTACATGGCAAAGGCGACCGGACCCTGCGTGGTCTGGAAGTTCTTGGCCATATCGGGATAGAAGTAGTGCTTGCGGTAGAACATCGAGTGGCGCTGGATCTCGCAGTTGGTGGCGAGGCCGGCCTTGACGATGCTCTCGATGGCGCGCTTGTTGGGCACCGGCAGGGCGCCGGGCAGGCCCAGGCACACCGGACACACGTTGGCGTTGGGCTCGTCATCGTGGCTGAGCTTGCAGTTGCAGAACATCTTGGTATCGAGTGCGGTGAGCTCGGTATGGATCTCCAGGCCGATCACGGCCTCCCAATCCTGCAGGACCTCGGAAAGCTCCTTCATTACAGCTCGCCTCCCTTCCCGGCAAAATCGGGCGCGACGGAAAGCGCGGGCGCACCCGTGGCGGCATCGGCAAAGTCGCGCTCCAGGGCGCGGGCAAACGTGAGCAGCTGACGGTCCTTAAACGCCGGGCCCACCAGCTGGGCAGAAACGGGCAGCTGAGTGTCCTCGCCCAGGCCCAGCGGCACCGAGATGCCACCGTTGCCGCAAATGTTGAGCGAGATGGTGTACAGGTCGGAGAGGTACATCTGCGTGGGGTCGCTGATCTCGCCAAACTTAAAGGCCGTGCGCGGCGAGGCGGGCATGAGGATGGTGTCCACCTTGGCATACGCGGCGTCGTAGTCCTGCGTGATGAGCGTGCGGGCCTTTTGCGCGGCGTAGTAGTACTTGTCGTACACGCCCGAGCTCAGCAGGTAGGCGCCGAGCATCTGGCGGCGCTTGGCCTCGGCGCCAAAGCCGTGGGCGCGCGAAAGCGAGCTCTGGTCGGACAGGTTGGCGCAGCCCTCCTCCTGATAGCCATAGCGAATGCCGTCGAAGCGGGCCAGGTTGGAGAACGCCTCGGCCGGGCCGATGACGTAGTAGGCGGCGATAGCGGCGTCCAGGTGCGGCAGGTCGACCTCGACCAGCTCGGCGCCCTGGTTCTGCAGCTCCTGGGCGGCGCGCTGAACAGCGGCCTTGACCTCGGGCGTCAGGCCCTCGGCCTCCATAAACGCAGGGATGATGCCCACGCGCTTGCCCTCGATGCTGTCGTTGAGATGCTCGGTAAAGTCGACGGCGCAATCCTGGCTGGTGCAGTCATATGGATCGTGGCCCGCGCCGGTAAGCGCGTTCATGGCCAGCGCGACATCCTCGACCGTGCGGCCAAAGGGCCCCACCTGGTCGAGCGACGATCCAAAGGCAACCACGCCGTAACGGCTCACGGCGCCATACGTGGGCTTAAAGCCCACCACGCCGCACAGCGACGCCGGCTGACGAATGGAGCCGCCGGTGTCCGAGCCCAGCGAGAGCGCGACCTCGCCCGCGGCGACGGCTGCAGCGGAGCCGCCCGAGGAGCCGCCGGGCACGCGCTCGGTATCCCAGGGGTTGTTGGTGCGATGGAAGGCCGAGCTCTCGGTAGAGCTGCCAAAGGCAAACTCGTCCATATTGGCCTTGCCCATGGGCAGGCAGCCGGCGTCGAGCATGCGCTGGACGCAGGTGGCGGTGTAGACGCTCTGGTAGTCCTCGAGCATGCGGGAAGCGCAGGTGGTGCGCGTGCCCACGAGGTTCATGTTGTCCTTGATGGCCAGCGGCACGCCCGCGAGCGGGGACAGCGGCTTGCCTGCGGCACGGTCGGCATCCACGCGCGCGGCGGCCTCGAGCGCGAGCTCGGGCGCCACCTGCAGGAATGCCTGGACCCCGCCTTCGCGCGCCTCGATGGCGGCAAGGGAGGCCCGGGCCACCTCGGTAGCGGTAAAGTCGCCGGCGGCAACGCCCGCGGCGATCTGGGCGGCGGTAAGGGAATCGAAGCTCTGCGCCATTACTCGCTCTCCCCCTCTCCCAAAATGGACGGCACGCGGAAGTAGCGGTCGCGCGCGCTGCCGGCGTTCTCGAGCGCGACGTCGAGCGGCAGGTCGCGCTCGGGCTCGCGCAGGTCGTCGCCCATCACGTTGGACAGGCTTCCGATGGGATGGAACGTGGGCTCCACGTCGGGCAAGTCATATTGCAAGACGGGCTCGAGCATCTGGACGGCGTCGTTCATGTAGGACGTCATCTGGGTGAGCTCGTCATCGGTCAGTGCGATCTTTGCGTACTCGGCGATGCCGCGCACGTCTTTCTCGCTGAGTGCCATAGGCGCTCCCTTCCGCATAACAGATAAACCGCTCTAGTATACAAGCCAACGCCGCTTGGAGCAGGTGCTTTACCCAAATGCAGCGAAAACGTAACGAGGGCGGCGGGCTGGCGGTTCTGCAGCGAAACCGCACCGTCCGTAGCGAAAACCGCGTCGCCCACAACGAAAACCATCACAACATTCGATGTTTTTCGTCAAAATCGCGATTTTCATCGAATATTGTGATGGTTTGGAAGCCCCGACCACCACAAAGGTGCCTGTCCCCATTGTGGTGGTTCTGGAGAATGTCTTATGCCGAGGCCTTGGCCTTGCGGCGCTTGCGGACCGCGTGGATCACGATGTCCAGCAGCAACAGCACAATGGCTACGACCACGATAAGCACGGCGAACTCGCGCTTGCCCCAGTGGCGGCCGGCCAGCGACTTTTGCTTGTCGACGTCCTTCTTGTTGTACTTGGTACGCACGCAATGCACCAGCAGGCGATGGTCGTTCACGCCGTAGGGCGTGCAGGTGACGAGCGTCACCTTGTCGGCGCCGGGCTCGATGGTCAGCGACTCCATCTCCTCGGGCAGCACCACCTCGGAGTCCACCATCTTGTAGGCGAGCGTCTTGTTCATGGTGTGCAGCAGCACCAGGTCGCCGGGCTCCAGCGAGTGGATGTCGTCGAACATACTCAGGTTGCGCATGCCCGAGTGCGCGGTGAGCACGCAATGCGTCGAGGTGCCGCCCACCGGCAGGCTCGTGCCCTCCAGGTGGCCGACGCCCGCCATGAGGACTTCTTCGCTCGTGCCGTGGTAGATGGGCATGCTCACGTCGATGGAGGGGATCTCGACCCAGCTCATCATGGGGTCGCGGTCAAAGATGAGCTGCTGAGCATAGGGCTCGATCTGGTCGGCGGGGAGCTCGGTGGCCTCGCCCGCCAGCTGCTCGTTAAAGGAGCGCGCCTGGAGCAGGATGCGCTCGCGCTCCTCGGCAGACAGCGCGTCCACGGTGCTGGACACCGTGCTGATCTGGTTGAACACGCCCGAGGCCTCGAGCCGGTCCAAGATCCACGGCCAGGTCATAAGGCCCACGCCAATAAGGATAATGACGATGGTGATGAGCCGGTCGGCCCAGCGCGGCAGTCGCTTGCGGCGGCGTTTGGGCTTTGGTTGAGGTTTGGGCTGAGGGCTTGAGCCACCGTTGGCCGCGGCGTTATTGCTCTTCATATGTTTGGCGCCCTGCACCATCGCCGGTCACTCCTCTACAACTCAAGTTGTCTAAACAAATAATAGCCGATTAGCGAACTCATGCACCGGACAACGCAGCTAGACTGCACCGTCCGGGTCACGTAACCCCACTCAACCAATCAAGCCATATGTTGCTTTCATCGTCTCGAGCAACTGCGCCATCGTTACGCCCGCAACCCCGATCTGTTTTAGATTGACGTCGCCTACCTCACAATCTTTGACAAACGCAAGCATATCGTCCTTCAGTTCTCCGCCCAGGTCGACACCTTCCGACTCGCCGAGCAGCTGAGCAAGCCTCAGCGCATCGCGTTTATGCTTTTTTACCTTCTTCGAATCAACGTTCTCCCCCGCTTCCCTTCTGGCTTTTAGGTCGAGATACGCCTTCGCTTTGAACGGGACAATGTATTCCGTACCCAGGACCGAAACGCCGCCTACGGTCCGAATTCCCTGAAGAAACAAGCTGTAGTAAGCATCGTCCAACAAAATCGCCGACAGACTGCTTATGTTTTCATCAACGTAAATTGGCGCCACATCAATCCCCTCACGACCCTTTAGAAAGTCGGGGCACTTCGCGAAGAGTTCGATCATATGGGGGTAACCCGGCCTCTTAGGCTCTGTAAACCGATAAAAACATGAGCCTTTACCTTCGCCCCAGCCGCAGCGGTAACCGCCATCACGCACCAAAGTCCATATAGCTTCTGCCGTCTGAGGCAACCGGTCATCGGCGACAATTACCACATCAAAATCGTGAGTCATCCTAAACGGAAGTCCCGCCTCCGCGAGCAAAATGTCGCATGCCGTGCCGCCGATAAGAGCATACGATCCTGCAGCTTCTTGCATATGCTGCTGAAATTCTTGGAGACCTTCTACAGCGCTTCTTGCCATGGATATTCCTTTCCAAACATGCGATCGACTTCGAGCTGAATTCGCTCATCGTCGATTGCCGCCAAAGATAGCGCAAGCGAAATGTCATCGACGCGGGAGGAGTCGGCAAACACAGGCGCATAGCGCCACGCTTGGATCATCGCCGTTTCGTTATCCGGCAACTCCCCGTCTGCGACTTCGAGGTCGCTCAGTTGACGCCATGCACTTCTTAAGACGGCCTTTTGTTCCATGCCCGGCGCAGCGAGCATCGAACGCGCAGCGAGCGCCGTCTCCCCGGCGTCAACAAGATAGTCGATCTGCTGCGTCTTCCTTGCAAAAAAGACCTTCGAGACAGGCGAGGAGAGCTCTGCCATGTGCTCGCTGAGCAGAAGATCAACGGCAACAGGGAACACGACGACACGTCGCTCGCGACGCTCGCGCCTCGCGAGCCCCCTGTCAACAAGCTCGGTTATGGCCTCGCTCGCGCGGCTTGCCGAAATCCCAAGCGCACGACAAAGGTCATAGGGGCGATATGGCTCCTGGGCTGCTCCCCAGATTGCGGCAGCCTGCGCGTTGGGTGACATCTTGGTCGCGTGATTGCGAAACCGGACACTGCCCCTCTCCGTGCAGGCCGTGCCCATAAATGGAAGAAAAGCCTGTCTGCCGGGGCAAACAAACGGAATCCCTTGTGCGACCAATGCTTTGCGCTGACGTGCATCGGCGTCAGGAAACGAAACGACAACAGGAGTCTCCGCACGCAAGGCTAGCTGACTATAGACCCTCTTGGCCTCGGGAAGCCCGACGCCAGTAGGCAAACTTGCAAGCAAAAACGAAAAACCGTTTGCGTCAACAGCGCGGACCTCAATCGCTCGCAGATGCAGCGGCAAGCGTGTGGATCCAGGCCAAGTTTTGGCCTTGGCGGAAAGGCCTAGTGCTTCTTGTAAGTAGATTAGCGCTTCGTTCATTTCCATCGTTTTCGTTCGATTCCAGTTTTTATTGGAATTATACATAATTTTCGGAATTAACGAGATTCCGTTCGTGCCTAAGCCCATATTTGAGTTTTCAGAATGTCCCGGATCGGCGGGGCGATTCGGGATACAATACCAATAGAAAACGACGCACCCCGCGTAAATGTTTGGGAGCGCGGGCGGCCTAGTTTTCAGCTTTAGTTAAATGCCCGGGATCCGACCCCCGGGCATTCTTATTTGCGCTTGTTGCGGCGCAAATGCCTTCTACCGTCCGCACCGCGCGTGCGCCTACGGACCTTAAACCGAACCTCATACGAGTCAAGAAACGCGATGACGGATGAGTCCGCATCGGACGGTGGAGGCTGCCTGTGTTGTCCAAAAAACGGGGCAGACTCCAGTGTTGAGTCTGCCCCGAAAAGAGAATGGCAAAGCAAGAACGTGGATGAACGAGAAAAGTGTCCGCAAGTCTCATGGCCATCACATCCCACCTGCCAAAGGGATGGGTGAGCGAGCGTTACTCCTGCTCGGACTCCTCAGCCTGCTTACGGCTGCGGATGAGGTGCGCCACGCCGATGCACAGCACCGCGCCACCAGCGATCCAAGTGAAGGTCACGCCGTTAAGACCGGTGAGCGGGAGGTTGGAGCCCTTCTGGTCGACAATGGTGAAGCTGAGCTTACCGGTAGAAGCGATGGCCTTATCGTCCTTCACAACACCACCCGTTGCCTCGATTACAGAATCAGCACTCGGGATAACATTTTGACCAGCCTGATAGAGTTGACTGTTGCTGTCACGCTTGATGATAAAGGTGACACCATTTTTTGCGGAGTTATTGTAGCCAGGAGCAGGCTTAACCTCCTTGAGGATATAAGTGCCTTCATCGAGACCGACAACGTTGATCTTGCCTTCGCCCGTCGTCTTGAGCGTGGCATCCTTGGCGTCGTTGTGCTTTACACCCTTGGCGTCGATGAATTGGTTCTCAGGGTTGCCGTCAACAACCTCCTGCAAGGTGAACTCAACATCTTTGAGCTTCTTGGGGTTACCGTCTCCATCCTCGTCATCACCGACCTTGGTAACGTCGATGCCGTAGGTGTAGTCGTAGGCGGGATGAACGACCGTGTCGCCAGTAGCACCCTCGTCGTGCGGGTTGTTGGAATAAGTCAGCATAACCGTATTTGTCTGGGGCATACCGAGAATGTCCTGCGTAATCTTGCCCGCAACAAGTTTAGCCTGGTAGTTCACATAGACTTTCGAATTTTTGTCAATGTCAATGAGATTGCCATGCGCATCCTTTGCTTCTTTGAGATTACCGAAGGAAACGGTGAGCGTATTCTTTCCTTCGCTAGGATCATAGGTCACGCTGTAGCAATCGGGTTTAACGACAGTCTCGCCAATCTTGACCTCAACGTCCGGTTTACCGTTCTTGGACACCGGCTCCATCGTGGTAGGGAGCTTATCGGTGAAAGTGTAGCTGTAATTGACGTACGTATTGATGTTGCTGGCAACGGTGCCAGCAAGCTGATAATCAACAGGTTGCTCAGCAGCGGAGTCGGTAGCCTTATTAGCAGCAGCAAAAACGTCCTTGCCATGCTCCGTAACCCACTGACCATTCTCGTCATCCTTGACGGCCTTAGTCACATTGGGGACGTCCTTCTTAGGAGTCACCTTAACTTCAGAACCACCGACAATGGTAAAGATCGGCGAGGTGTAGGTGTCCGTATTACGGGTAGTCGTATTGTCGTCCTTGTTAACGCTCGCAGTCACGAAGAGCCAGTAGCCGGTTTTCACATCCGACTCAGAATTCGTAACAGTAAAAGTGCTTACGCCGTTAGCATTGGTTGCATTGGTCCACGTAAGACTTTTGGCATCCTCAAGCTTCTTGGCGATCTTGTCGAGCGTACTGCCGGCAGCAACCTTAGCATCCTTGCCAACATTGCTGCCCTTATTATCGTTAATGTACTTGGCCCATGCCTGAGCTCCGGCATTTGGGTCAGGCGAACCGTCAATATCGCTGTTAAACGCTCCGGTCACAGCGTTCTTTACGGCTTCCGATGCCCACTCGATATCGGACAGCGTCTTATCGCCGCCCTCCTCCCATTCGCCATTTTCATCAGCAAGACCATTGCCATCCGCATCGGCCTTACCCTGTGTCACTGTGGCCCTAAAAATCTGAATGCCCTTAAACGTGGTGTCGGTATAAGTTCTCTCAGTAATTGTCACGCTACCGCTTGTCGCCACCGTCTGCACATAGTCGTAGCCAGTACCAGCTTTCTCAGCAAACGCCATGGTCACCGGGGCCATGACGCCGCCGAAGCTCAGCGCTGCTGTGAGGCCGGCGGTTACTGCCAGGCGTGCGATGTTCTTGCTCATGCTCATCTTCTTTTCCTCCGTTTTCCGTTTGATTCTCATTCGATTGGTCATCATCTGTCTGTGTCTTAACATCTACTTCGCTACGTCTCGCCCCGCTCTCTGTGGGGCTGCCAGCTACTCTTTATGGCTGCCACCTCCCCGCTTGACCAGGAGCGCGACCACGATGAGCGCGGCTCCGGCGACCGCTGCGGCGGCCGCGGCGTACATTGCCATATCGCCAGTCGAGGGCATAAAGCCTCCGGTGGTAATGCTAGGGGGTGTGCCGGTGGGCGCGTTGATGAGCGACGCCTCCAGGCTGCCCGTCGACCCGTCCGCGCTGTCGGCGCGCAGGGGCGACTCAGCCGTGATGGTGAGTTTGGGCTTGGCGGCGGCCACCTGGTCGACGTCCAGGCCCTCGGCCTTGACCGTCACGGAGCGCGTGCCCTCGAAGGCGATGTAGCCCTTGGGCGCCTTGAGCTCGCGGACCTCCAGCTTGCCCGAGTCCACGCCCGAGACGGTCACACGGCCGTCCTCGCCCGTGGTGACGGCGGCCTTGCCCTCCGCGTCCCACGCGCCATCGGCCGCAAGCGTGCGACCACGGTCGTCGGTGATGCTCAGGACCGCCCCGGGCAGCGGCTTGTCGCCGTCGCTACCGCGCTTGGTGAGCGCGAGATCCCAGGTGTAGGCGGTCGCGTCGTCGCTCGGCGTGCGGGTGAAGCCGGCATCGCCGGACTGGTCGGCAAAGGGAGAGCGCGGGTAGCGCAGGTAGACCTCGTTGGGGTTGCCCTTCGCGATGCCGTGGTTGCATGCACTGCCGAGCGGCGCGTTGTACACGGCGACCACGCGGGCGCCCGCGGTGAAGGCGTCGGCCCCGCCGAGCGCGGCGACCAGGT
>CABUJN010000048.1:0-16308 GCA_902491935.1 uncultured Collinsella sp. | reverse complement strand
GACGAAAGACCCCCCGCCGCACGAAGTGCGCAGCGGGGGTTCTTTCATGTCCGAGGACGCGCTGGGAAGTTACCCCATGCGGACAGCGGACAAATATGTAGCCTCAGACTAAAACATGCCCAAGAAACCGTGCACAAACAGCGCGGCCAGAGCGGCACCGACAAACGGCGCGATGCCAGGAACGAGCAGGCCGTACTTCCAGTTGTTGTCGGCCTTGTTCTTGATCGGCAGCACCTGATAGGCCATACGAGGACCAAGGTCACGAGCCTGGTTCATGGCGAAGCCGGTGATGCCGCCCATGCCCATGCCAACGGCCCAAACGATCAGGCCGACGCAGATGGCGAGCATCAGGACGTTCTCGCCAGCACGGTTAGCAGCAGCAAGGATGGCGCTGATGAACACAAAGGTGCAGATAGCCTCGCAGAAGAAGTTACGGGCATAGTTCGTACCCTCGGTGGTGGGGTTGGTCGAGAAAATGTTGCGCTGGGCAATGGGGTCGACGACGCCCTCGGAAGCCTTGAACTCATCGGCATACATAAGCCAAGCGATTACAGCGCCCACAAAGCCGCCGAGCATATCGGCAATCATGAAGGGGATGCAGCTGCTCCACGGCACCAGGCCGACGATGCACTGGGCAAGCACCATAGCCGGGTTCATGCACACGGCGCCGCCAAAGACAAACAGGCAGACCGAGATGCCAAAGGACCAGGTGGTGATGGCAAACATGTGGCCGGAGCCCTGATACTTGGTGCCCTTGAGCACGGTATCGCAGTGCACGCCCACACCAAAGATAATCATGAGGGCCGTTGCGCCGAATTCGCAGAGGAGTTTGGTAAGCATAAAACCTTATCTTTCTTGTCGGTTACAAACGATTCGTTTAGGCCGCGCACTAGTGCTGCGCGACGACAACGCCCAGGCCATCGGGAATGACGGCCACCTTGGCATCGGCACCCTTCATCTCAAAGGCGAGCTTGAGCGCCTCCTCGAGGGTGTTGACCGGCG
This sequence comes from uncultured Collinsella sp., assembly GCA_902491935.1. Taxonomy (GTDB): domain Bacteria; phylum Actinomycetota; class Coriobacteriia; order Coriobacteriales; family Coriobacteriaceae; genus Collinsella. The sequence goes on along the minus strand of CABUJN010000048.1, from coordinate 15,306 downwards.
TCATGTGCATATCCTTGATCATCTGGTGATCGCACAGGTCGGTGACCATGATCACAGGATGATGTGCCAGGATGCGGGCGAAAATCTGGCTCGTCCACTGATCGGGCAGGGTCTCGTCCTTGGGACGATCGATGCAGGCGCGCTCAAACTCCGCCGGATCGTTGTCGGCGATGTTGTGATAGAAGCCCTCGCCACCGTGGCCGTCGGCACAACCGGCGACATCGATGATCACACCGCCCTCGGGAAGCGTGGCCTCGGCAGAGCACATGCCCTTCACGGCCTGGTAGATGTTCTGGTCGAGCGGGTAGCCGCCGTTGGTGGTGATGGCAATCTCGCACTCGACGGGCTCAACGCCGGCAAGGCTCTTCACGAACTCGCAGCCGGCCTCATGCGCCTTGTGAATGTCGCCGGCAAAGGAGCCGATGACCTCGTGCTTACCGTTGAGCACCACGTTAAGCACAAAGGCAAGGTGAGCCATCTCGGCAGCGGCAAACATGTCCTCGCTCACGTGGTTGTGGCACAGGTTGCCGGCACGCGAGTGGGAATCATTCACAAACTGACCGTTGTGGTTGTACATGATGGTCTTGTAGCTGGCGATGCCGGGCAGGACGGACTTGCGGCTGCCAGAGAAACCAGCAAAGAAGTGCGGCTCAATAAAGCCCTCGGCAAGCAGCAGATCACAATCGGCGGCAATCTTGTTGATGATGCACTCGCCACCAGAAGGCAGGGTGCCAATCTTTTTCATCATGCTGTCGTCAGTCGCGACGTGCATAACGATTTCCTCGTTGGCAACAATCTCCTCGCCATACTTGTTGACGAGTTCCTCGTGCGTCGACGGACGGTGCATACCCGTAGCAACCAAAATACGCACTCGAGCCTCGGGCGCAGCGGAATGGATGTGATGCAGCAGAATAGGCATCGTCACACGCGAGGGAACGGGGCGCGTATGATCGGAGCTAATAATGACGATATCCTTCTTGCCAGCACAAAGCTCCTCGAGCGAAGGCGAACCATAAGGGTTGGCAAGCGACTCCTCTACCAGCTCTTCCTGCGATTTCGTGGTCTTAAACTCGTTTTGATGACCTTCCATCACACCCGCGAAGTTCTTATCCTCGAGCTCCAGATGCAACGTCTTGTGGTCAAACGGCAGTTCACATTCAAACAATGACGAGCGCCCTCTTCCTTTCAACTGACACACTAGATAAACCGTTGGAAGGATACGCCGCTCACCGAAAAACACCACCGTCCACCGACTCATTAACACAACGTTCATATTTGACCCACAACAAAACGGCCGCGACCCCAAACGGGACCGCAGCCGTCACAGCTGTAAGGCGCAAAGCGCGCCTTATTCCCTTCAGCTTTAATCCCAGAAGACCGAGGACGAAGGGGCCCGATGGGTTTCCCTCTGAATGCATTCCGCAGCACGAAGCCCCCTTATCCGCAGCTCCGAAGGAGCAGGATAAGGGGGCTTCAAGTGCGAGGACGCATTCAGAGGGAAACCCATCGGGCCCCGGTGAGAGCCACAGGGCTATCGATTACCCCGTGTTCTGCAAACCTGCCGAGACGCCGGTCACAGTCGAAAGAATCAGGCTCATGTACTCGGCCTTCTTCTCCTCGGCCATCTCGTCCTGGTTCATACGCACCTCGCGAAGGGCGCGGACCTGGGCGATGGACAGGGCGTCGACGTAGGGGTTGCGTACACGAACGGCGCAGCCAAGCACGCGGCGGCGCTGCAGCGGCCACTCGTCACCGACGATGGCAAGGACCCACTTACGGGTGAGCTGCATCTCGGTGAAGACCTTCTCGGACAGATCCTGGCGATCGCCCAGGTGCAGGTACATCTTGGCGATGCGCTGATCGGTCTTAGCGATCGACATCTCGATGTTGTCGATGAACGTGCGGAAGAACGGCCACTCCTGGTAGGCAGCCTTGAGCTGGTCAAGATCGCCCAGCTGCTCGCAGGCGGTGCCCAGGCCGTACCAAGCGGCCAGGTTAATACGCGCCTGGCTCCAGCTGAAGATCCACGGAATGGTACGCAGGTCGTCGAGCGACTTGGCACCCAGGCCGCGCTTGGCGGGACGCGAGCCGATCGGCAGCAGACCGACCTCGGTCAGCGGCGTCACGGTCGAGAACCACGGTGTAAAGTCCTCGGTGTTCAGCAGGTCCAGATAGCGCTCGTGGCTTGCGGTGTTGAGCTTCTCGGCCATATCCCAGAACTTCTGCGTGGTCTCGGTGTTGGTCTTCTCGACGCTCGGGGCCGACTGCAAAAGCGTTGCGGCGGCAACGGACTCAACATGACGCTGAGCCAGCGTGCGGTTGCCGTAACGGGCAAAGATGACCTCGCCCTGCTCGGTGAGCTTAAAGAAGCAGTTGACCGAACCCTTGGGCTGCGCCAGCACGGCCTTGTTGGCCGGGCCGCCGCCACGGCCCACGGCACCGCCGCGACCGTGCATGAGCACCAGGTCGATATCGTTCTTCTCGGCCCACTTGGCGATGCGCTCCTGCGCGGAGTGCAGCGCGAGCATGGCCGTGGTAGGACCGGCATCCTTGGAGGAGTCGGAGTAGCCCAGCATGACCTCCATGCGGCGGTTGGTCTGGGCAAGGCGCTTCTGCACCACGGGCAGCGTGAGCATCTGGTCGAGCACGTCGACGCAGCCCTCGAGGTCCTCGAGCTGCTCGAACAGCGGGATCACGTCGAGCTCGGGGACATCCTCCTCGTGTGCAAAGGACAGGTGGGCAAGCTCAAAGACGTCGGCCACATGCTGGGCGCTCTTGGTGAACGAGATGATGTAGCGGTGCGCCATCTTCTTGCCGTAGCGCTTTTGGATGGAGCCGATAGCGCGGAAGGTATCGATGACCTCGCGCGTCATGGGCTGCAGGTCGCCGTGGATACCGTTCTCGTGGATATCCTTGAGGGCGCGGGCGTGCACCACGGAGTGCTGACGGAACTCCATCTCGACCATATGGAAGCCGAAGGACTCGACCTGCCAGATAATGGTCTGGACCGGGCCGTAGGCAGCACGGACGGCACCGCAGGCGGCCAGGGAGCGCTGAACGACACGCAGGTCATCCAGGAACTCATCGGCGCTGTGGTACATGGTGTCGGTGATGCGACGCACGGTGGCGTTCAGACGGTCGGCCATGACGAGCATAACGGCGCGATGTGGCTCGTGCTCGGAGATCAGCTCGGCGCGGGCCGTGTACCGAGGGCTCATCTCGACCTGATGGTTCCACAGGTTGATGAGCTCGGCAGACGGCTTGCTGTAGGTGGCCTCGAGCGTGAGGTTGCGGCCGATGCGGCGGCACTTGTCCTCGAGCTTGAGCACCATGTGGGTGAAGTACTTGGCGGCGACCTCACGGCTCACCTTGGCGGTGACGTTGGGGTTACCGTCGCGGTCGGAACCGATCCAGCTGCCGGGATGGAAGAACGCCGGGCACAGCGGCGGCACGGTACCGGCCTTGTCGCCCAGCACCCAGTCGTCAAAGCGACGATAAATAACGGGGATGACGTCGAACAGTGTGTTATCGAAGATGTCGATGATGGTATCGGCTTCCTCGACCGGCGTGGGCTTCTTGAGCGCGATGGGGCTCGTACGCACCAGGGCGTCGATCTCCTGCAGCATATGGCGCTCGTTCTCCACCAGGTCGGAGCCGCCCAGACGCGGACGCTCCTCCAGCAGGTTGGAGATACGGCGAATCTTGCCCTCGACGGCCTTACGACGGGCCTCGGTGGGATGTGCGGTAAAGACAGGGTGGAACTCGAGCTTGCCGAGCAGCTCGTTGGCGCCCTCGACGCCCAGCTCATTCACCAGCTGGTGATAGGCGACGGTGAGCTCGTTGGCGGGATCGACCTCGGTATCGGTCGACGCACCGGCCTCGCGCTCGCGCAGCTGCGCCACACGGTAGTTCTCCTCCGACAGGTTTGCCAGATGGAAGAAGCTCGTAAAGGCGCGGACAATGACCTGCTGCTTATCGAGCGGCAGGCTGTCGATCAGATCGACGACCTCACGGAATGCCACGGCGGTGGACTCATCGGCAGTAGGCACGCCTTGCTCGTCGACGGCCTCGTCGGCAGCACGCGTACCGGGGTTGCCGGCATTGGCCACAATCTCGGCCGACAGGATCTTGTCGAACAGGTCCGCGATCTCAGGATCATACTCGCTAAGCACACGACGCTCCAGGCGCAGGAACAGCGCCAGATTGTCGCGCAGCTCCTCGGGAATCTCGATCTCGGCGAGACGCTCCCTGGACTCGGCATTCGAGCCGATTCGGTTAACGAGGCGGTTGACCACGGCAGCGACGCGCGCCGCGGCTTCGGGTACAGACTGGTTGCTTAGGTTCTCAGCCACGTTTCCTCCCATTCCTCCTTCTATGCACGTAACATGCGGTATTCATTATAGGCGCTTGAGAAATACTTTCGACACTGATTGCGCTTTACCACACAAAAGTATTTTCTGCATTGCAAGGGTTTTTGCTCTAAATGGTCGTATTTCTCGGTGGACGGCATACACAAACGGGGGCATTCCGCATAAATGCGAAACACCCCCGTAACAATCGCTCACCGCGCGCGGGACATGTTAGCGGGTCCGCAGCTCAAAAAGATGCGCTACAGGCGCTCGCGAACCGCCTCGACGACGTTGGCCAGATCGGCAAGGACCTCTTCGTGGCTCTCCATGTCGCGCACCTTGACCTTGCCGGCGGCAAGCTCGTCGCCGCCCAGGACCAGGATGAGCTTGGCGCCCACCTTATCGGCCTGCTTAAACTGGGCTTTGAGCGAACGGCCCTGATAGTCGGCCTCGGTCACGATGCCTGCGGCGCGAAGCTCCTGCGTAATGGCAAAGACGTTCTGGCGCAGCTCCTTGCCGGCGTTGGCGACATAGACGCACGGGGCCTCATCGGCACCCAGATCGCTGCCAAAGGCCTGAAGGGCCAGCAGGGCGCGCTCAAAACCGACGGCAAAGCCGACGCCCGCCGTGGGCTTGCCACCCTCGAGCTCGACCAGGCCGTCGTAGCGGCCGCCGCCACCGATGGAGCCGACGCCGGCGCCAGGGGCCTCGACCTCAAAGACAGTGCGGGTGTAGTAGTCCAGACCACGCACCAGGGTGGGATCCTCGACATACTCGATACCGGCGGCATCCAGATAGCGCTTGACCTGCTCGTAGTGCTCGCGGCACTCGTCGCACAGGTTGTCACCCATCAGCGGAGCCTCGGCCATGACCTCGCGGCAGTGGTCGTTCTTGCAGTCAAAGGCACGCAGCGGGTTGAGCTCGGCGCGCTCGCGGCACTCATCGCACATCTCGTCTGCGTGATCGAGGATGAACTGCTTAACCTGCTCACGATAGGCCGGACGGCACTGGGCGTCACCCATCGAGTTGATGAGCAGACGAAGCTTGGAAAGATCGAAGCCCAGACGCTTGTAGAACTCCATGAGCATGATGATGCACTCGGCGTCTGCCGCCGGATCGGGAGCGCCGAGCCACTCGATGCCCACCTGGTGGAACTGGCGCAGGCGGCCCTTCTGGGGACGCTCGCCGCGGAACATGGCCTCGGCGTAGTACGCCTTAAACGGCGTGGAGCCCTGGGGCACCAGGTTGTTCTCGACGACGGCGCGCACCACGCCGGCCGTGCCCTCGGGGCGAAGTGCCAGGCGCTGCTTGGGCTTGAGTTTGGTGTCGGTGCCCTCGGTAAAGACGCGCTCCAGGTTGGCACCGCTGAACACGCGGAACATTTCCTTGCGCACGACGTCGGTCGACTGGCCGATGCCGTGGACAAACACATCTACCTGCTCGATCGCGGGCGTCTCGATGGGTTTAAAACCAAACGGCTCGAACACGCCGGCCGCAATCAGCTGCATCTTTTGCCAGGCGCGCATCTCGGCGCCGATAAGGTCGCGGGTTCCCTCCGCCTTCTGTGCCTGCATGGGCAAACACCTTTCTTTTGTATCGCGTCATAGGTAACGGTCATTATACGGCACAAACGCAAACAGCGGCGCGTCTGACCGAACGAGGGTATGGGGACTCGTTCGGCCAGACGCGCCGCCGCGGTAGCCACGGACGAAGCGGACAAGCGGCAATGCGCTTTGGCCTATCTACTCCCCCGCCACGCTTGCGCGCAGCTTGGCGGCGATGGGCTCGGATGCCAGCAGGAACACGAGCATGACCACGGAGCACGCCAGGCACACGATCCAGGTGCTCGCAAAGGAGCCCGTGGCATCGAACAGCACGCCCGAGACGATAGCGCCCACGGTGCCGCCGACCATCTCGAGCGAGGTAATGGTGCCCGTGACCTTACCGAGGTCGGCCATGCCAAACTGCTTGGACGCGGCGATGGTAGGCGTGATGGTGCCCATGCACGTTCCAACACCAAAGCTCACAGCGGCGACAATAGGACCGAGGTCCGTCGTCGGGAAACACAGCGCCACGCAGGCGATAATGCACGCAACGGAGCCAAGGATATTGCCAAAGCGCAGGCCAAAGCGGTCATAGATCGCACCGAGCGAAATCTTGGCGATAACGACGGTAACCATGTAGGCCGAAAGCACGGTGCCTGCCCACATGGGGTCGTGGCCGCCCGTGACGATCTTGGCACCGTTGACGGTAACACTCGTCATGTTGGTAACCTGGTTGGGCAGGATGGCGCCATTGACCAAGCCCATAAAGAGGAAGGCGACGACGAGCAGCCAAAATGCCGGGCTCTTCTTGATACGAGACCAGCCGACGCTAACCTCGGGGGCCGTATGCTCGTCCTTATCGCCCGCGGTGGAAACAGACGGATCGCCCGGGTTCTCGCCGAGCGGCTTCAGGCCAATATCGGAAGGTTTGGTGCGGAAGGAGTAGGCCGTGATGGGCAGTGCCGCCACAATGCAGACGGCAGCGAGTACCAGGAACGCAGAGCGCCAGCCAACGCTCACGATGAGCGAGCTCACGATGGGAGACAGAATAGCGCCGCCAAAGCCCGAGCCCGAAAGTGCGATGGAGATGGCAAGGCCTCGCTTGGCCGTAAACCAGTTGGCGGTCACCAGGCTGATGAGCAGGCGGGTCGAGGCGACGGCAAAGCAGCCCGAGACGGCAAAGAGCACGTAGACCTGCCACAGCTCACCGACAAAGCTCATACCGGCAAGAACGGCAGAGGTGGCGATTACAGTGAGGGAGCCCAAAACGCGGCCGCTTACTTTATCGGCGACATGGCCAATGACAAGCGAGCCGATAACGCTCACCACGGTGGAGATGGCGTTGGAGATGTTGTACTGCGCAAGCGTGATGCCCAAGTCGCTTACGATGAGCGGCTGAAACAGGCTCATGCAGTTAACGAAAATCGTGTAGCACGTGGCCATGATCACAAAGCCGGAGGCCACCACGAGCCAGCCGGGGAAAAATTTACGTTGCTGGGACATGGATTACTCCTTGTGGTCCGCAATGTATCCGAGAGCGACGGCGGCATAAGCCGCGGCGCCGAGGGGAAGCTCGGCATCGTTAAAGCGCGCCTTGGGATGATGCTGGGCAAAATGCTCGTCCGTATCGGTCACGGCCGCGCCCACCGTAAAGTACGCACTTGGGATCTCGCTCGAGATAAGTGCGAAATCCTCGCTCGCCATGGCGTGGAATAGCGGCAGGAAGGCAGCCTTGGGCAGCACCGCGCCCACGTAGCCAAGCGAGGCCTGGGTCATATCGCTGTCGAGCACGAGCGGCGGAACGTCCGAAAGCGTCTCGATGGTTGCCAGCGTACGATATGTTGCGGCAACGCCGTTGACGACCTCCGCGATGCGGGTCTTAAGGTGAGCCATGAGCTCGACATCGAAGCCGCGCAACGTTCCCTCGAGCACGCAGGTGTCGGGGATGACGTTGGCCGCCAAACCGCCAGCGAACTTACCCACGGTAAGCGCGACCTCCTTGGCCGCCGGCACCTCGCGAGAGATAAGCTCCTGAAGCGCCAGGTGCACATGCACGCCGGCCGTGATGGGGTCGATGCAGATCTCGGGGCTCGAGCCATGGCCACCCTTGCCCTGCAGCGTGATGCGGAAACCGTACACGCCCGAGAGCGCCGGACTCCCATAGAGCACCAGGCCAAGCGGCGACTGGCTATTGACATGCATGGCAAAGGCGGCCTGGGGACGCGGGTTCTGCAGCAGGCCATCGGCGATGGCAGCGCGTGCTCCCTCAAAGGTCTCCTCGCCCGGCTGGAACAGCAATTTCACCGTGGCGTTGGCCTCCACAAGCTCGGCCTCGCGGGCCTTGAGCAGGCGCGCCGCACCAAGCAGCGCCGTCGCGTGCATATCGTGACCGCAAGCATGCATGCAACCATTGGTGGATGCAAAGGGCTCGCCGGATTCCTCGACAACGGGTAGGGCATCCATATCGCCTCGGAGCATGACGACCGTTCCGGCCTGCTCGTCCTTGCACGTGCCATTGCCCTGAGCGGCCGCGGCCGCACCGGCACCGATCAGGCCAACAACACAGGAGCCGTCGACGAGCGTGGTATGGGGGATGTCCATCTCGTCCAGACGTGCCTGGATATAGGCAGACGTCTGCGGAAGATTGTTACCCAGCTCGGGCATCTGGTGTAGATCGTGGCGCCACGCAGCGAGCTCGTCCGCAAAAGCCTGAGCTTCTGCGACAAGACCGTCGCCGATAGCGGTCTGCGCCGCTGTGGTAGCCTGAGGCGCTGGTTGCGGTTGAAAATCGGACAGAGCTGGTGCCATAGATGCCCTCCAGTAACGTTTTTGCAGCACGCACTTTGATAGCGTAAAGTGCAAGGCACAACTGTAAGGGCATGGCATAAAAAATGCCGCCCTGGGAGGGCGGCGCAACAAGTTGTTTACAATTGCGGGTGAGATTTTCGGCGCAAGAAATCGAAATGCGTCTCACTCAAAATGATCGACAGGAAGATGAGCGCAAAGCCGGCAAGCAGGCGCGAGGTGAGCGCCTCCCCCATCAGCAGCACCGAAAACAACACGCCCGATGGCGACTCCATCGAAAGCAGCAGTGAGCCCGTCGAGGCCGGGACGTGCGCCAAGCCGACGTTTTGGATGAGCAGCGCCACGCACGTGCAGCCCACCGAGAGAAAGGCCATTACGCAGATAAAGCTCGGCGTCCACACGGACGAGGGCGCTTGGGTCTCGAACAACAGCGACGAGATCAGGCTTAGGACACCATTGCCCACAAACATCCAAAACGTGATGACGTTGATATCCATCTTGCGACCGTACTTGGCGGTCACCGCCATCTGGATGGCAAAGAAGACCGCGCCGCCCAGCGTAATGGCATCGCCGGCATTGAACTCGACGCTATCGAGCGCCACCAAGCCAATGCCCGCCAGGCACAGCAACGCGGCGCCCAAGTTGTAACGGGTAAGCTTTTCGCCGCTTAGGACGTAGCTCGCAAACGGAACCAAGATGCAGTACGTGCCCGTCAAAAACGCGCTTTTGCCTGCCGTGGTCTGTGCCAGACCGATCGTCTGCAAACCGTAGGCACCCCACATGAGCGCGCCCATGCCAAGCCCGACGATTAGGTTGCGGGCATTGAAATGAGCGATGATGCGCTTATGGAAAATGGCAAACATAACCAGTGATGCCGGGAGAAAGCGAACGTAGACCAGCTCGAACACCGGAATGGTGTCGAGCGCGCCCTTCATAGTGGTAAAGGAGTAGCCCCAGATGACCGCCACCGAAAATAGCAGAACTTTCCAGAACAGCGGCGAGCGTGCACCGGCACCCCGGGGAATACCGCCCGCACCCAAATCCTCACGGGCCACAGGGCTATCAGGCATGTTTTCGATTTCGTTGGCAGCGTATTGGGCCATGGAACATCCTCGCACTCAATCTGGGCGTGGTGTCCGCACGCGTATGGCTGCGTGCCGCCTCATGGTCAAATAAAAACAGGGCGCACCGGACCCCCGGTACGCCCCGCTACTGTAGCAACAACCGGCGTTGCATCGCAATCCAGCATAATAAAGTGTCAAACTGGAAGACCTCGATGTTCTGACAGCGTTTACGTGGCTGAACTAAATCAATTTAGTTGACTCCAGCTTTTCGATGATCCAGTCGTTGGCTTTGATGACTGGGCGGCGGAAGACCACACCCAGGGCCAGCGACGGGATCAGATAGCTCGCCAGAATGCCTAGCTCAATCCAGTACTCCATATGGTAGGCACCGGCCATGGCGGCATGCATGGCGTTGATGCCGTGAGTAAACGGCAGGAACGGATAGATCGCCTGGAACACGGGGCCGGTCATCTCGATGGGGAACGTGCCGCCCGAACCGCCGACCTGCATGACCAGCAGCACGACGGCGAGCGCCTTGCCGATATCGCCAAACGACACGGTGAGCGTGTAGACGATATTAGAGAACACGAGACTCGCGATCCAGCCCGCCAGCACAAATTGCAGCGGGTTGTCACACTGGATGCCAAAGAACAGGATGTCGCCCGCGCACACGAGCGTTGCCTGCAGCAGGGCCAGACCGCCAAAGAACAGGTAGCGGCCCAGGTAGATCTCGTGCAAGCGCACGGGGATGAGCTCGTTGATAAGCTCATCGTCGACCGAAACCTTCATCATGGCCGCCAGCACGATCGAGCCCACCCACAGCGACAGAATCGTGTAGAACGGCGCCATGGCCGAACCGTAGTTGCGGATCGGATAGACCAGCTTGCGGTCGAGCGCGACGGGACCGGAAAGCGACACGGCAAGGCCCTCGGGATCGTTGCCAATCATCGTCTTGATCGTGGCAAGGTCATCCGACATCAGGGCGCCATCGAGCTCGTCCTTAAAGGCGCTGATCTTATCGGACGCCTCGCCCAGCTGATCGGAAGCCTTGTTGACCAGCTTGGCGGCCTTGGAGAGGCCCTTTGCCAGCGAACCGGATGCGTCGGTCAGGCCAGCAACAGCACTATCCAGATCGTTCGAAATACCGTTCAGCGAATCCAAAACGCCCGAGATGGTCTTCTTGAGCTCCTTTGCCTTGGCCGAAAACGTAGAGTCGTAGTCAGTCTTGGCGCCCGAGATACCAGCCTTGGCATCCGCGATTGCCTGATCGAACTCGGCACGCGACTTATTAACCTCTGCCATGCTGTCAGAGAGAGACTTCGCGGTGGCCGTCAAGTCCTTGGCGTTGTTGCGATACTCCACAGCAATCCTGCTCAGCGATGTTGCCACAGACTTGAGGCTGTCCTGGAGTTTTTCGTCAGTCACCTGATCGGCAAAGCCGCGGAGCTGGTCGGCCGTGGCGTCGATATCGTCGGCACGTGTATTGAGCGCCGCCGCGGCATCGTTGAGCTGAGACACCGTAAGGTCGACATGCTGATTCGCGGCATCGAATGCCTTCGCAAGCTCGGCGGACACGTTGTCGAACGAGCCCGCGCTTCCGTCAATCGCGGCGTTGATGGCGTCGTTGGCGGCCTTCAGCGCTTCTTTGGAATCGCTCATGCCGCTCTTGGCATGCTCCATCAACTGCTTGGTCGACTCATCGACCGTACCCGTCTGCTGGAGCATACCGCTCGCCGACGTCAACGAATCGGACGTAGAGCTCAAAATGCCCGCCAGCGACGAAGCATTAGCCTGAACGTCTTGCAGGTCCCCAATCGAATCGCCGAGCGTCGAGGACAGGTTGGCGATAAAGTTGCTGACCTGGTCGGTGCTCATGTAATCGAGCAGGCTGGACACCGTCTTAAGGCCGATCGTCGTGATGGTCTCGGTAAAGGTCTCGTTGACCTGGTTCTGAACAGCACTCGAGCCCTTTTCGGTCACGATCTGCGCGATGGCGTTGGCCTTCTGATTCTCGTAAAACTCGATATCGGCATGCTTAACGTCGGTCGAAAAGAGCGTCATCATATCGGCACTAAACGTCTTAGGGATAACGACAGCCGCATAGTATGCGCCCGATTTGACGCCCTCGATGGCCTTTTCTCGATCGTTGAGCACAACCCAGTCGAAGTTCTCGTTGCCGCGCAGGGTGGCGGTCACGTTTTCGCCCACGTTGACCTCGACGGGGATCAGATCGCTCTCGTAACCCTCATCGGTGTTGACCACGGCGATCTTAAGATTGCCGGTGTTGCCGTACGGATCCCAGCTGCCGGCGATGTTAAACCACGCGTACAGGCACGGTACGATAATGAGGCCCATCACGACAACCAAGCCGATTACGGAGCGAGACACGTTTTGGACATCGCGCTTAAACAGATGCAGGATGTTCTTCATTTATGCCTCACCTCCTTTGGAGTGCTTGCCGAGCGGGGCGTTCTTTTCATTCATCACAAACGTGTCATCCCCGTTCTCGGGCACATGGGCCGCATCGCGATGACCACATTGGTTGACAGCCTGAGTCTTGAGTTCAGACCCCCGCTCGCTCGCATTCAAGCCGAACATGCGACGAGCGGCCGGAATGGCGGCCGTGTGCTCGCGCATCTCGCGGCGCAGGTCCTCATCCGAAAGCGCCGAGATGCGCATCTGGGTGTTGAGGCTCGAGCGGATGTACTCGATATTGATAAGCCAGCCGCAGATGGCAATAACCGAGATGATCCAAATGACAAGCAGGATGATCTTGCCGTTATTGTCGATATCGAGAACCGTCGACAGGACAAAGAGCAGGACCTGAACGCCCACCACGGCGGCAAAACCGCCCTTGATGTAGTACGGGTAGCGATGTTCAAAGGCGACCGCATGGTCGAGCAGTTCGCGACGGTACGAATCGGAATCGAGCATGACACGCATGGCCGTGCGCAGCGAGTAGCGCTGGCGCGGCAGGTCGTTGGACTCGCAGATCATCATACCCGTCGTGGAAAGCTGTTTATCAAAGAGCAGGTTAAGGTTGAGCAGCAGCGGACGCAGCTGCAGACCGATAAAGAGCGCCACGATCAAGAACACGCCCAGAATGCACAGGTTAAACAGGTAGTTAAACGAGTACATGCCGCCGACCGTCTCGCGCAGCAGATTGATGCCGTAGGTAAAGGGCAGCAGCGGGTGCAGCCACTGGAAGAAGCCGGGCATCATCTCGATGGGATACATGCCCGACGAACCCGGAATCTGCACGATGACGAGAATGACGCCGATTGCCTTGCCGATGTGCTTAAACGTAGTGGACAGCGCATAGATGATATTGACGTAGGTGAACGAGATGGCGATGCCGCCCAGCACGAACAGCAGCGGGTTGATGCACTGCACGCCAATCACCAGATCGCCTACCGTAACGATGGTGGCCTGGAGCGCGCCCAGGATCACCAGGAGCATCCAACGGCCGAAGTAGCCCTGGCGCGCCGTAAAGCTGCCAATGCCCTCGCGATCGACCTCGAGCTTGTAGATGGCGATGAGTACGTAACCGCCCACCCAAAGCGCCAGATTGGTGTAGAAGGGAGCGATGCCCGAGCCAAAGCTCTTGACCGGATAGATCGACTTGGACGTCAGCTCGACCGGAGAGGCCATGAAATCTGCCACGTCATTGACATCGACGCCCATAAGGTCGGCGAGCTCGCCCATAGACTCAGAGGTCTGCAGCGCCGCGATGTCATTGGCTGCGGTCGCAAGCTTGTCCTGGACCTTGGCAAGCGAGGAATCGGTCTGGGACAGCGTGGTCTTGGCCTGGCCGAGCGTAGCGTTAAGCTGCGAAAGCGTACCGCGCGCACTTGCAATAGTAGGCGTGAGGCCAGACACGATTCCCGTCAGATCACCCGAGACGGCGGCAAATGAATCAAGCGCGCTCGAGGCCTTCGGCAGCGCGTTTTGACCCAGGTCCGTCTGGGCCTGGCCAAGGTTGGTCGCACCGGTCTGGATTGCGTTATTGATAGCGTCGCTGGCGCCCGAGACAGCCGCGGCGTCATTCGCCATGGCGCTCGACTGCGCAGACAGACCGTCCTTGATGCTCTGAAGCTTTTCATTCTGCTCGCGGAGCAAATCGATGGTCGATACAATGCGCGCGTCAATTTCCTTGGAACCTGTCGACGTGTCATTAACGAGAATTTCCAAGTGCCCGATAACGGCCTTATTGTGGTCGATCGTCGCTTGGAGAGACTCAAGCGAGTTGTCGATGCGGGTGGTCGTAGATGTGACCGCGCCCGTCAGCTTGCCAATCGCAGCGTTCGCGGAGGCTGACGTCTTGGTGAGCGCAAGGCTGCCTTCCGAGAGTGCCTTGGAGAGCGAGGCGACAGAGTTGCCCGCCGTAGCGCGCGCCTCGCCCAGCAGGTCATTGCCCTGAGCGATTGCCTGCGTTAGAGAGGGCGTCTGACCCTGCAGGCCCGCCAACGCGGCATCAGCCGAGGCGATAGCGCCACTCGTCTTATCGATGGCGGCATTCATGTCGCCAATCGAATCGCGCACCTCACCCAAGGTACCGGATGCCTCTGATACCGAACCAGCCAACGAATTCTGAGTCTGGGTTGCCTTGTCCTTTAAATCGACCCCGGCATCCTTGGCGATGCTGGCAACGGTCTCGCCCACTGTGGAGACAAATTCCGAGTTGATCTGCTCCTCGATGGTGCTTGCACCGGTGTCGGTAACCTTGGGCGCAATAGCACTCTTCTTCTCATTGACGTAGTACGTAAGCTTGGGCTGATGGTAGTTGCCGTCGAGCATCGAGACCAGGTTATCCGAGAAGTTCTTAGGGATTACGATGGCCGCATAGTACTCACCGCTCTCGACGCCCTCCTTGGCGTCGGCCGCCGAATCGACGAAGGTCCAGCCCAGCTGATCGTTCTCCTTGAGCTGATCGACGACCTGGTCGCCCGCGTTGAGCTCGCCCACCAAGTCGTTTTGGGTGCCCCGATCGTTGTTGGCGATGGCAATCTTGATACCCTGGGTGTTTCCGTACGGATCCCAGTTAGCCACGATGTTGTACCAGGCATACAGCGAGGGAATGACGCACACGCCCAAAGTAACCACCAGGGCGACGGGGTTCACGAGCAATCGCTTGATGTCGCGCTTAAAGATCGCAAAGGAGACCTTTGCGTTGGATAGTTTGCTGCCGAGACTCACGCTTGGACCATCCATCCTGTCGTTGAATCGAATCGTACTATCGACAACCATTGTACGGAGGCGCTTTAGTGCCTCACGGCACAATGGTGCTGAGTTTTGCGGGTAGCAATATACTACGAAGATGAGTTAGCGTACAGATGTACAGTATCCTAAATTTCAGCAGGTCACAAAACCACAACCCGCACAAATTAGCAATTCAAATAGTCATCGGGGACGTTCTTAAACGACTGGTCAAACAAGAACGCCCCCAACGACTAGTTTGGACCACGGTAACATCGATGTTTTAGCAATGCCAGCGAGCGGGCGCCAGAGCGAACAAATTGGCATGAAAAGAGGACGGCATAGACC
>CABUJN010000047.1:0-16690 GCA_902491935.1 uncultured Collinsella sp. | reverse complement strand
TCATGGGGTAGTTGCGATAACGTAGGCCAAACTGCTCAAGTCCCAAGAGGGTGTAGAGCGGCGCGCCCGTCAAGCCGGTCTTTTTGCGCAGCTCGGTGGTGCCAAGGCCGATGGCGGCATCGATGCCGACCGAAAGCGTCTGGTCGTAGTACTCAACGGTAGCCTCGCCGCTGCCGCTCGCAGGGCTCCACGAGCGAATTCGCCCGATGTCCTGACGCTGCAGCTCACAGTTGAGCAGCGCGCCAAAATCCTTACCGGAGAAATCGTCGATGCCGAGCGTTTGGGCAAAATCGTTGCCAGAGCCCACGGGTAGGATGGCAAGAGCGGGGCGGGCGTCCTCCTCTTGCGTCATAAGCCCGTTGACGACCTCGTGAATCACGCCGTCACCGCCAAGGGCGATAACGGTGCGATAGCCCTGAGCCTGTGCGGCCAGCTCCTTGGCGTGTCCCATGCGCTCGGTCAGCACCAGGTCAAACTGGGATGCTCGCGCGGTCATATCCAAAAAGCGTTGCAGGCGCTCGGCAACTTCGTGCGCCGCACCCGATTGGGCTGCTGGGTTGGCGATGATGAGCGTGCGGCCAAAATCAGTTGCGTGCATGGGGCGACTCCCGGCGTATGACGTGACGGTGCGGTCGCGCTCAGGTCTAATTGCCCCCGATTGTGGCTGCACGTCGAATACTTACGTCTACTCTATCAGGTCGTTGTGGCGCTCGATAGCATCCGCTACCGTACCGCCCTCATCCACAATAAGCGAACGGCGCTTGGGCGAGATGATGCGCTGGGCGGGGTATACGCCGCGGTGTCCGGCGGTTAGGTAGCTGATAAAGGCCACGATGACAAAGAACCCGGCTGCCGTGCCGTGGAACAGGTCGATGGCCATCATGCAGGTGGTGATGGGCACGTTGAGGCCGGCGCAGAACACGCCGAGCATGCCGAGAGCCGCCAGAAAACTGGGGTCGAGCCCGGTGAGGCAACCGATCCAGCCGCCGAGCGCCGCACCGATACCAAACAGGGGCGTGACCTCGCCGCCTTGGAAGCCGGCTCCAAGGGTGAGCGCTGTGACGACCAACTTGATGGCTGCGTCCGCCAGGGTGGTGTTGCCGGCAAAACCGGCGCCGGAAAGCCACGTGGAAAGGCCGGCGTAGTCCCAGGCGTCGAGGAGGGCATAGGCGGCCAAAACCACGAGTGCGCCTATGAGTGCGCGAATGAGGTAATTGGTGATAAAGCGACCGTACAGGCTCTTGACGGTTCGAACCGACCAGGCAAAGAGGCGTGCAGCCAGACCGAAGATAATGGCGCTGATAACAACGATGACAACCGTTTTGGGCGTCATAGCGGGAACGCTGGCGATGACATTCGCCTCGTACTCGGTACCCAGGGCGAGTGATGTAAAGTAGCCGGTAAACGAGGCGACCAGGCAGTAGATGCCCGCGGTGTAGTCGATCTTGCCGATAAAGCACATCTCCATGCCAAAGAAAGCTCCGGCAAGGGGCGAACCGAATACGGCGCCAAAGGCCGACGAGATGCCGGCGAGCATGAGGTCGTGATGGTCATGCTTTTTGAGGTGGGCGAGGCTCGAGATGTTGCTGGCGATGGTGCCGCCGATCTGCACCGCGGCTCCCTCGCGACCGGCCGATCCGCCCGTTAGGTGCGTGAGCGTGGAGCACACAAACGTGAGGACGGCCATGCGCATATGGATGAGGCGCGTGCCCAGAGCGGAGTCGATGACCAGGTTGTTGCCGCGCTTGGCGGCAAGACCGTGGTTTTTGTACACCCATGCGGTGGCCATGCCCACAACGGGAAGCAGCGCGTAAATCCACGCATGGTGCTCACGATAGTCGGTCGCGATATTCAGCGAGGCCAAAAACGCCCAAGCGGCAACGCCCATGGCGAGCGAGACGATGACGACGAGTGCGAGCAACTTGGCGCTCGCGAGTAGGTTGCGGGCGTTGCGGCGCGTGTCGGCAGCCAAGAGATGCTCAGAGCGGGTGAGCTGATGCCTGCCTGCCGTGATGACGTCGTTCAGGGAGAAAAAGCCGCCATCGTCGAGCGGCTGGGAATGATCCTGCATTTCGTTTGCGCTTTCGGTTTTGTCGTTATGAGCCATACGTTCCTCTTTTAGGTTGCAACGCAAGCATTATAAAACGCGGTAAACGCGACGAGCCGGTGGGTTGGTTTCCATTCTGTTTCGCGGCCTGCAACCGACAGGTGTATTTGCGGGTACAGGCCGAGTCGCGGTCGTGCGTCGGGGGATTATACTGAGACAAGCATAAAGAATCGGCGCCCCTGTTGTGCGCCGTGGCATTAAGAGGTGCATATGGCAGAGAAACTCATTCCGCTGGAGGACGCGCAGTCGATTGTTCTGTCGCACGTTGCTCCGACCGATCTCGTCGAGATTCCCGTGTGGCAGGCCACCGGTCTTCCCTTGGCCGAGGATGCGGTGGCCGATATCGACATCTCGCCGTTTGCCAACAGCGCTATGGACGGATATGCCGTGCGCTCGGCGGACTTGGCGCGGGCATCTGGCGAGGCGCCGGTGATGCTCGACGTTATCGGACACGAGGCCGCGGGCCATGTGTTTGAGGGCGCAATCGGCGCGGGCGAGACAGTCCGCATCATGACGGGCGCGCCGGTACCCGAAGGTGCCGATGCCGTGGTGAAGTACGAGATCGTTGATGTGCTCGACGGTGACGGCAACGAGGGCTCGCGTGTGAGGTTCTCGGCGCCGGCCAAGGTGGGGGAGAATGTTCGCTCTGCCGCCGAGGAGGCCCATGCCGGCGATGTTGTGATGCACGCCGGCGAGGTTGTGGCTCCGGCGGGCGCGGGTCTGCTGGCAAGCGCCGGATACGCGAGCGTGAAGGTGCACGCTGCCCCACGTGTGGGCATCATCTCGCTGGGCACGGAGCTGGTTGCGCCGGGTGAGCTGCCGACGCACGGGCAGATTCGCGATTCCAACTCGTCGGCGTTGATGGCCGAAGCACTCGATGCCGGCGCCGAGCCCGTGTTCTACGGCATTGCGCCCGATGATGAGCAAGCGATCGCCGAGCTCGTGCATCGTGCCGTGCAGGAGTGCGACTTTGTCATTACGAGCGGTGGCGCCTCGGCGGGCGATTACGATTTCGTGACGGCGCTCGTCCGGCGCGAGGGCGAGGTACTGTTCGATCGCATCTCGATGCGTCCGGGTAAGGCCATCACGTTTGGCTTGCTCGGGGGTAAGCCCTACCTGGGGCTTTCGGGCAATCCGGCCGCGGCGTATGTGGGCTTTGAGATGCTTGCCCGTCCGGCGATTCGCAAGATGCGCGGTTTTGCCGAGGTTGCGCGTCCCGTGCAGCAGGCGACGCTCACACACGGCGTGAAAAAGCGACAGCATCGCCGCTTCTTCGATCGCGCCACGGTTTTGCGCGACTTCGAGACCGGTGAGCTGTTGGTGACCGAGGCTAAGACACAGAATTCGGCGCTGCTCGGCACGATGCAGCGGGCCAACTGTCTACTGCGTATTGACGAAGGACCGTGCGAGTTCAAGGCGGGCGATGCCGTGGACGTTGTTCGCGTCGACCTGCCCGAGGGCGCCGTGTTGTAGGAGGAATGCTATGGAGCTGAAGATTTCGATTGTGACGTGCTCGGATACGCGCGATCTTGCCCAGGACGAGGCTGGAGCCGCACTCGAGGAACTTATCGAGGCACAGGGCTGGACGGTCGCCTCACATGTGGTCGTGCGCGACGACGTCAGCGAGATCGGTGATGCCATTGTGGAAGCCGCCGATGAGTGCCACGCCAATGTCGTGCTCACCTGCGGCGGCACGGGGCTTTCGATGCGCGATGTAACGCCCGAGGCGACGCGTTCCGTCTGCGACCGCGATGTGCCGGGTATTGCAGAGGCAATCCGCGCGTATTCGATGACCAAGACGCGCCGCGCCATGCTCTCGCGTGCTATTTGCATGCAACGAGGTCATACACTTGTCGTAAACTATCCCGGTTCTACGAAGGCCGCCCGCGAAAGCTGGGAGGCCATAGCGGACCAGCTGGAGCATGCGGCTCAGATGACAGCGGGCGGCGGACATACCAACTAAGCGGTTTACCTGCGGCGGGGCGACCTTATCGGTCGCTCCGCTTTTGTTTTCCGCCGAAGCGACACCGAGGTGCACGGTAACTTGAAACTATATTCTCTGGAGAGAATAATTTCTCATAATCATTATTCGCGCAGAAGTATAAGCTGATTGCAGATTAAAGCCCGCGGTGGGGTACCCGGGCACAAGATCCGAAAGGGTTGAATATGTTCGATTTGGTTTCTCGCCGCGGATTCGTCTCACTTTCTGCTGTCGCCGCTGCCGGCCTTGGTCTTGCCGGTTGCTCGGGCAGCAAGACGTCCGAGCCGGCCGGATCCGATGCCGGTTCTGCTAAGGCATCTTCCAAGAAAGCTGTCGAGCTGCAGGTCTTTGCCGCGAACTCGCTCGAGAAGGCTCTGCCCGAGGTTCAGGAGCTCTACACCGAGCAGACCGGCACTACGTTTGCCGACACGCAGTTTAAGGCGTCTGGCGACCTTGTCGAGCAGATGCGTGCCGGCGCCACGGTCGACGTGCTCATCACGGCCTCCAAGGACACCATGGATGACGCTGAGACCGCCGAGCTCGTCGACGCCGACACGCGTGAGGACATGTTCGTCAACGACCTCGTGATCATTCGCGCCGAGGGCTCCGACACCAAGGTCGAGGCCATTGCCGACGTTGCGAACCTGGAAGGCATGATTGCCATTGGCGACGCCAAGACCGTTCCCGCCGGCAAGTACGCTAACCAGGCCCTGGCCTCCGTGGGCCTCTACACCGGCATCGAGGGCGACGACGGCGAGTATGCTCCCGAGATCGCCGACAAGGTCGCACTGGCCGATAAGGTCGGCACCGCTGCCGCCTACGTCTCTACAGGCGACTGCGTTGCCGGTTTTGTCTACAGCTCCGACATCTTCCGCTACGACGGCATCGAGGAAGCCTTTGTATGCCCCGAGGATTCGCACAAGCCCATCGTGTACCCGGGTGCCGTTGCCGAGAGCTCCGAGCATGACGACGAGGCCAAGGCGTTCATCGACTTCTGTCTGACCAACAAGAAAGCTCAGAAGATTTGGGCTAAGTACGGCTTTGAACTTTCCGCGTAGTGCGGCTTGGCGCGATAATTCCATCGTTTTGCGTTTCACTCCGTCCTTGTATTCTCTTGGAGCTTTTCGTGCTTAATAGATTCCGCATGCTTGTCGCCTGTGCTTTGACCTTCGCGCTTTGTTGGGTGCCGGGATTTGCGTTTGCTGGGGACACTGAGGACGGGGCCCAGGTTGCTGCGACCGCTCATGGGCTTTCCTATGGGATCGAGGGTTTTGAGCGGTTGGCCAAGGGGACCGCCCGTATCATGGAGGGCCAGCCTGAGGGCTACCGGTTTCCCGTTGACGAGGACGTGGACCTTGTAGTGGCGCCTGCTGCCGATCGCGTTGTGGTGTGGATATCGCCCAAGGCGGTCGAGAAATATGGATTGGATCCGCAGGACAACGAGTGCGTATCGGGTCTCAAGGCCCTCGTCTGTGATCTCGACAGCGCAAACTGCATGGGAGGTGCGCAGCTAGGGGACATGGATCTTCCTTGGTATGTCACGGCGGAAACAACGTTTGACGCCGGCGGGTATACCTATGGCTTTGATGAGCGCGGTGCGGATGGGGACCGCTATGTGGTGATTTCATCGGCCTCGGGTGATGCCAAGGGCGGAGCGCGTTGGCTTGATAGCGCTCAAATGGTAGAAGCATCGTCTGTCGTGTTGCAGGATGAGCAGGGGCCCTTGACCTCTCTGGCCTCCTTTTTGGGCGGCATCGACTATCGCCCGTTTTGGGTGTCCATTAAGACGAGCGGTCTTGCCCTGCTGATCTCCTTTGCGCTGGGCCTGTTCGCCGCGTGGAAGACTATGGGTACCTCGAGTCGCATCAAGGGCCTGCTCGATTCGGTCTTTACGATTCCTATGGTGCTGCCGCCCACGGTCTGCGGCTTTCTGCTTCTCATGCTGTTTGGCCGCTCGACCGGGGTGGGCCAGTGGCTCATCGCGCACGGCGTCTCGATCGTCTTTACGTGGCCGGCGGCGGTGATCTCTGCCGTGGTGGTGTCGTTCCCGCTCGTCTATCGTACGGCACTCGGAGCCTTCGAGAGCCTCGACACGCAGATGCTCGATGCGGCGCGCACGCTGGGCTGGTCCGAGCGTCGCATCTTCACCAAGCTTATGATGCCGCTCGGCTGGCCCTCGATTGCTGCCGGCACGGTGCTCGCCTTCGCGCGTGCCATGGGCGAGTTTGGCTGCACGCTGTTCTTTGCGGGCAACTATGCCGGCATTACGCAGACCATTCCCATTGCGATTTACTTTGAGTGGATGGGCGGCAACACATCGGTGGCGCTCTTTTGGGTCGTCGTTGTAATCGTGTTCAGTTTCCTGGTCATTCTGTGCATCAACATGTACACGGTGCATTCGCAAAAGTACCGCGAGCGCGGCCTGTCCCGCGCGGAGCGCAAACAGGCCAAAGATCTCGCCGGACGGGGCGATTCGCTCGACCCAGTCGGCGGCGATGCGCTGCGTATCGATCGCGAGGCGTTGGCCGAACTTATGCGCGATGATTTTGCTTTGCAGGGAGGTCGATAGGCCATGTCGCTCGTTCTGGATATTAAAAAGCGCTATCCCGGGTTTATGCTCGACATGCAGCTTGAGGCCGGCGAGGAGCGCGTGGCGCTGCTCGGTGCCTCGGGTTGCGGCAAGAGCTGCACCTTGCGCTGCATTGCCGGCGTGGAGACGCCCGACGAGGGCAAGATCGTCGTCAACGGTGTGACTTTTTTTGACTCGTCGGCGGGCATCAACCTGTCGCCCCAGGAGCGAAAATGCGCCCTGCTGTTCCAAAACTATCAGCTGTTCCCTAATATGACAGTGGCCGATAACGTATGTGCCGGCGTAAAGGATGCGGGCGACGCCGCGGCGCGCAAGCAGCTTGCCGAGCGCTACCTGGGTATCTTTGGACTGGCCGATTTTGCCGACCGCTATCCCGCGCGACTCTCGGGCGGTCAGCAGCAACGTGTGGCGCTTGCGCGCATGGTGGCGGCGCATCCGGGCATTTTTATGTTCGACGAGCCCATGAGCGCACTCGATTCCTATCTTAAGAGCGCCCTCGAACAGAACATGCTCGACCTGTTCGATGTATGCAACCGCACCGTGCTCTACGTGAGCCACGATATTGACGAGGCATGCCGCCTGTGCGAGCGCATTTGCGTGATGCATAACGGACATGTCGAGGAGATCGGCTCCGTCGAGGACGTGGTCCGCCGTCCGCAGACGCTGGCGGCGCTGCGCCTGACGGGCTGCAAGAACACAAGCCGGGCGCGCAAGATCGGCGACGAAGAAGTTGAGGCGCTCGATTGGGGCATGACCTTTAACGTGGGTCGCGAGGTTCCCGATAATGTGGCGTACCTGGGCATTCGCGCGAGCTACTTCCATGTGGACAACCGTGCCGAGCGGGGTCGCAACAGCTACGACCTGCACGTGGCGCGCGTGAGCGATTCGCGTTTTGAGCGCCTGGTGCTGTTGGATGCGCCGCGGGCCGATGCGCCAACGCGTCTGCAGTGGAAGGTCAACAAATTGAGCGTACCAGCGGATGGGTTACCGCAAGAAGGCGAGACCCTGCGTATGCATTTTGATGCCAGCAGGATCCATCTGGTTTGTCGGTAGCGCCGGGTAATGCCGTCGGGGATATAAGTCTCGGCGGCTTTGTCTTGCCGTTCGCCGAATGGGGAATGACAAACTCTTATCAACACAGATAATTATTTATTAAACGACGGCACACGAGGTTGTCGTACGAATGTCAACGGTGTTCGCATGGTCGACGACCGTTGATATAGTTGACCTCAACTTGTAGAGGAGGGTGCGCACATGCCGCAGACGACATACATTCGCCGCGTTGCCGCGCGTGCCCTATATATGGCTCGGAGCCGCATATGAGCAGGTATGTTCACGGCTCCGGGAGAGACGACGCACAACTAAATAACCGTCCGCAAGGCAGGTTCCCTAAAATTCCGGGTTTGAGCACGGCCGGACAATCGCCGTCCGTCGTGCATCGATACCGCCGTTATCCGTTTTTGGTTCGAGAGGGGAACCGTCATGGCTGAAGAATTTGATTTCCATCCGATGTGGGAGAGCCTCGGCATGAATCTTGCCGACCACGACCTGCTGCTGGGCGCCGTGGGCCAGATGTACGGCGATATGTTCCTGACGCAGAACAATCGCCCCAAGTCTACGTCCTACCTGGATTTTGTCGCCACCAACATCCACAGCGGCCGTATTAAGGAGATGCTCGACAAGAAGGAGGCCGGCGAGGCCACCAAGATCGTCGGCTCGTTCTGCGTCTACGTGCCCGAGGAGATCGTACTTGCCTGCGACGGTATCCCCGTGGGTCTATGCTCTGGTGCCGATTGGGCAACCGATAAGGTCGAGGAGCACCTGCCGCGCAACACCTGTCCGCTTATCAAGAGCTTTGCCGGCTTTAAGCTGGGCGAGGTCTGCCCCTACATTGAGTCGAGTGACTTGGTGGTAGGCGAGAACACCTGCGACGGCAAGAAGAAAGCCTACGAGTTTTTTGCCACGCAAAAGAACATGTACGTCATGGATATTCCCAACGTACACGACGAGTCGACGCTCGTGACCTGGAAGGCCGAGGTCAAGAAGCTCGCCGACAAGATCGAGGAAGAGTGTGGCGTCAAGATTACGCCCGAGCGTCTGAAGGCCGCCATCCACGCCGTCAATGAGAAGCGTCGCGCCCTGCAGCGCCTCGCAGCCACGCGCGCTGCCGACCCGGCGCCCATCAGCGGTCTCGACAGCCTGCTGACCGTTCAGGCCGCCTTTATGGACGACACGCCGCGTCTGACCGGAGCCATCAACGATATGGCGGCTGAGTGCGAGCAGCGTGTCGAGGCCGGCGAGGGCGTGACGCCCAAGGGGACCAAGCGCATCCTGTACACCGGTACGCCCATGGCCGTGCCCAACTGGAAACTGTTCAACCTCATCGAGAAGGCCGGCGGCGTTGTGGTCGGCGAGGAGTCCTGCACGGGCTCGCGCTACTACAAGGACCTGGTCGACGAGTCCGGCGAGACGGTCGACGAGATGCTCGACGCCATCGCCGAGCGCTACTTTAAGATCAACTGCGCCGTCTTTACGCCCAACGACCAGCGTATGAAGGACATCGTTCAGATGGCCAAGGACCTGCATGTAGACGGCATCGTCGACGTGGCCCTGCAGTTCTGCACGCTCTACGAGATGGAGTCGTTTGCCGTGGAGAAGGCCGCCGAGGAGGTCGGCATTCCGTTTATGCACATCACGACCGACTACGCTGGCGAGGATGCAGGTCAGTTACAAACCAGGATCGAAGCTTTCTTGGAGACCATTTAGGACTATCCGCCCCGGCGGCTTTCCCGGGCACCCGATCTTGCCGTTCAAACCGTCGCTTGTGTACCAAAGTACGCGGCGCTCCTCTTTTACGGCAACCTCGGGCACCTGGGAAAGCCGTTTCCTTGGTTGGTTGAAAGGTTTAGGAGTTATATGTCGGAAAATATTGAGCAGCCGTTGCCGTCCACGTTTGAGGAGTTCAACGAGCAGCGCAAGGCGGCGTTTATTCGCGTCAAGGATTATAAGCAGGCGGGTAATCGCCTGGTCGGTTTTCTGTGCAGCTACACGCCGCTCGAGATTATCGATGCCGCGGGGGCTGCGAGCGTGGCGCTGTGCGGCACGTCCGACGAGGTGATTCCCGAGGCCGAGAAGGTGCTGCCGGCAAATCTCTGTCCGCTCATCAAGTCGACGTACGGCTTTGCCTACTCGCAAAAGTGCCCGTTTACGTACTTTAGCGACATGATCATCGGTGAGACCACCTGCGACGGCAAGAAGAAGATGTACGAGCTACTCAACGAGCTCAAGCGTACGCACATTCTGCACCTGCCGCAGGGTCGCGATCGCGCCTACGAGCGTGAAGGCTGGTACGAGGAGTGCCGCCTGCTCAAGGAGGAGCTCGAGAACTTCTACGGCATCGCGATTACCGACGATGATCTGCGCGCTGCCGTCCGTCGTCGCAACCGCTTGCGTGCGGCCCAGCTCGAGATGTTTGCGCTGCAGGCCAACCAGCCGGCGGCCATGAGCGGCGTCGACCTGATGAGCACCATGTTTGCCGGTACGTTCAGCTTTGATATCGAGGCCTATACGCAGCAGCTGGAGCAAAAGGTTGTCAAGCTGCGCGAGACCTACGACGCGGGTGAGCGCCCGGTCGCGGCAGACGCCAAGCGCATTCTGATCACCGGCTGCCCGGTGGGCGGCGTGATCAACAAGATCGGCCGTACTATCGAGTCCAACGGCGGTGTGGTCGTGTGCATGGACGACTGCTCGGGCGAGCGCACGGCGGCCATGATGATCGACCCGGAGGCTCCCGACATTCTGCGCGCCATCGCCGACCGCTATCTGGATATCAACTGCTCGGTCATGACGCCCAACGACGGTCGTATGGAAAACACGCTGGCCATGTGCGAGAAGTATCACGTCGATGGCGTAGTGGAGAGCGTGCTCCAGGCGTGCCACACCTTTAACGTGGAGAGTGCACGCATGCAGGAGGCCGTCGAGGGTGCGGGCATTCCGTATATGAAGATCGAGACCGACTACAGCAACGGCGACATGGGCCAGATCGAGACGCGCATCGCCGCCTTTATCGAAACCCTGTAGGTGACGGTATGTGACAAAGGGACTGGCCCTTTGTTACACGTGAGGGAGGATGCCAAGGCGCCTGAACGCGCCGCTACCTTTGATGTTTAGATTGGGAGAGAGCCATGATAGGGATCGGGATTGATATCGGGTCTACGGCGGCTAAGGCTGCTGTGGTCGACGGGGAGGGTTCGGTGGCGTGGACGTGCGTGCAGCCAACCGGGTTCTCCTCGGTCGATGCTTCCGAGCGGCTGCGCGAGGCACTGGCAGCGGCCGGCTATGACGTGGCTGCCGACGACGTGCGCGTGATCGCGACCGGCTACGGCCGTGTCGCCGTGCCCTATGCGCATAAAGTCGTTACCGAGATTACCTGCCACGGTACCGGTGCCGTGCGTCTGTTTGGCGACCATGGCACCGTGGTCGATGTGGGCGGCCAGGACACCAAGGTCATCCAGCTTAAAGGAGGCCGCGTGGCAAAGTTCGCCATGAACGACAAGTGCGCTGCCGGCACGGGGCGCTTTTTGGAGATCATGGCCGACCGCCTAAGCATTTCCCAGCAGCAGATGGCCGACCTGGCGTGTTCCGGCGAGCCCACCAAGATCAGCAGCATGTGCACCGTGTTTGCCGAAAGCGAGGTTATCAGCCTGATCGGTCGCGGTGAGCCGCGCGAGAACATTGCGCGTGGCGTGATCGACAGCGTGGTTTCGCGCGTGGCGACCATGGCCGGGCAGGCCGCGGGCGCCCCGTACTACCTGACCGGTGGCCTGTGCGAGAACGCCTTCGTGGTGGAGCGGTTGGGCGAGCTACTGGGGTCGCCGGTCACCACCTCGCCCCAGGCCCGCTTTGCCGGTGCCATTGGCGCGGCGATTCGCGCGCAGGCGCTCAATTAATGCATCCGCTGCAGGCTCGCATTCATGCGTATACTGGGAGGAACTGATTGACCAATGAGAGGAGGTATCGATGGCTGACGATCAGATTAAGCTCACGTCTATGACTGCCGCGAGCGGTTGAGCCGCTAAGTTGGCTCCTGGAGCCCTCGCCCAGGTCCTGGGCGACTTACCCAATGTGCATAACGACAACCTACTCGTGGGGTTCGATACCTCCGACGATGCGAGCGTTTTTCGCGTTGGCGATAACTTGGGCCTCGTGCAGTCCATCGACTTCTTCCCGCCGATGGTCGACGATCCCTATCTGTTTGGCCAGATCGCGGCGGCAAACTCGCTGTCGGACATATACGCCATGGGTGGACGACCGAGCCATGCTATGAACCTGCTGTGCATTCCCAATTGCCTGGGCGTTGAGGTTGCCGGGCAGATTTTGGCGGGTGGCGCCGACAAATGCGTCGAGGCTGGCTGCACCATCGCGGGCGGCCACACCATCAACGACGACGAGCCCAAGTACGGCCTGTCTGTGAGCGGCTTTGTGCCACTCGACCACATGCTCGCCAACGGCGGCGCACGCGTGGGCGATGTCCTGCTGCTGACCAAGGCGATCGGCTCGGGCATCATCACCACGGCCATTAAGGGCGAGCTCATCGAGCAGGACGAGGCCGCAGTCATGTTCGACTCGATGCGCACCCTCAACGAGGCACCGATTCGTCTGGCCGAGGGGCTCGAGCTTCACGGCTGCACCGACATTACGGGCTTTGGCCTGATCGGGCATGCGTGCGAGATGGCCGAGGGCTCGGGCGTGCAGATTGAGCTTGCGTCGGGGGCGGTGCCGCTCTTTGATCAGGTGCTTGACATGGCGCGTCTGGGCATTATTCCCGCGGGCTCCTACCGCAACCAGGACTTCTTTGGCCCGCGCGTGACAGCTGACGATGACCTGGAGCCGGGAATGCTGGATGCGCTGTACGATCCGCAGACCTCGGGCGGTTTGCTAATTGCGGCGCCCGCGGCGGATGTGGATGAGCTTGCGCGTCGTCTGCACGCTGAGGGGCGCGTTGCCGCCACAATCGGCCGCGTGTGCGAGCCGGTGCCGGGCGGCTCTGCCGTCCGCGTTGTGCATTAACGACACGTTTATTGAGCTATGTACCGTTCTAAAACGATTTATTCGAAAGGAAAAACTATGTCTACCAAAATTGAAGTCAATGCCATGGGCGATGCCTGCCCGCTGCCCGTCGTCAAGACGCTTAAGGCACTCAAACAGCTTGATGGCGAGGGTGCCGTGGTGACCTCGGTCGACAACGAGACCGCCGTCAAGAACATTTCCAAGATGGCGCAGGAGAAGGGCTGCACGGCCTCGGTCGAGAAGGTTTCTGACGCCGAGTGGCACGTGACCGTGGCGGCCTCTGGTACCGTTGCCGTGGCCGATCCCGAGCAAGATGGCGCTGCCTTCTGTGATGCCAGCACCGGCAAGGGCAAGCTCGTCATTTCCGTCTACACCGACTGCATGGGCCGTGGCGACGACGAGCTGGGCCACAAGCTCATGAAGGCCTTCATCTTTGCCGTGACGCAGCAGGAGGAGCTGCCCGCGACCATGCTGTTCTACAACGGCGGCGCCAAGCTCACCGTAGAGGGCTCTCCGGTACTCGACGACCTGAAGGGTCTGGCCGAGCAGGGCGTCGAGATTCTCACCTGCGGTACCTGCCTGGACCACTATGGCATTAAGGACCAGCTTGCAGTAGGCGAGGTCACCAATATGTACGTGATCGTGGAGAAGATGGAGCAGGCCGTGCGCGTCGTGCGCCCGTAGCGTATTGGTTGGAGTTGCCATGAGGGAGAAGCGCCCGGCGCTTGTCATCACGTTTCCCACCACGGCGGCCGCCATGGGCTGCGAGTCCCTGTGCATCGAGCGCGGCCTTCCCGGGCGAACGATTCCCGTGCCCGGGGAGGTCGCTGCCGGCTGCGGTCTGGCGTGGAAGGCGTTGCCTGCCGATGAGGAGCTGCTGCGCGGCGAGCTTACCGCAGCGGGCGTTCCCACCGAGGGGTATACCGTGATTGATATGTGGGAGGTCGTGCGATGATCTATCTGGATAACGCGGCGACGACCATGCACAAGCCGCAGACGGTCATCGATGCCGTGACGCAGGCGATGTGCTCGCTCGGCAATGCCGGGCGCGGCGCTACGTCGGGTGCCCTCGATGCCGCTCGTACCATCCACGGCTGTCGCCCCAAGCTTGCGCGCTTGCTGGGCTGCCCGCGTGCTGACCATGTTTGTTTTACGCCCAACTCCACGGCGGCGCTCAACACCGCCATCAATGGCGTGGTGCGCCCCGGCGACCGTGTGGTCACAACGGTGCTCGAGCACAACTCGGTGCTACGTCCGCTCAACCGCCTGGCGGCAGAGCAGGGCGTGACCGTTGAGCATGCGGGCTGCGACGCAAACGGCGCGCTCGACTACGATGAGCTCGAGCGGCTGGTCACGCCCGGTACGCGTGCCGTGGTGGTGGCGCACGCCTCCAATGTGACCGGTAACGCGGTCGACGTTGCACGCGTGGCTGCCATGGCCCATACGGCAGGTGCGCTGGTGATCGTCGATGCCTCGCAGTCTGCCGGCACGGCGCATATCGATATGCAGGCCATGGGGCTCGATGTTGTGTGCTTTACCGGCCACAAGGGGCTCATGGGCCCGCAGGGCACCGGCGGCCTGGCCGTGGCAGAGGGCATTGACGTGGCTCCGTGGGCCATGGGCGGCACGGGCGTGCACAGCTTCGACCCACTGCAGCCGCTTGAGTGGCCCACGCGCCTTGAGGCGGGCACGCTCAACGGCCATGGCATCGCGGGCCTTTCCGCTGGTCTCGACTTTATCGAGGCCCAGGGTGGGGTCGAGGCGATTGCGGCGCGTGAGCGCGCGCTTGCTGAGCGTTTCCTCGCCGGCGTTCGCGAAATACCCGGCATTGTGCTTTACGGTGCGTTTGACCAACCCGCGCGCTCGGCGATCGTGTCGCTCAACGTGGGTGATATCGACTCTGCCGAGATCTCGGACGCGCTCATGCAAGGGTGGGGGATTGCGACGCGCCCCGGTGCCCATTGCGCCCCGCTCATGCACCGTGCGCTGGGGACCGAGCGCCAGGGCGTCGTCCGCTTTTCGTTTGGGTATTTCAACACGACCGAAGAAGTCGACACGGCTATCGATGCTCTGTGCGATTTAGCCTGCTAAAGCTGCTAGAGCGTATATACTTGCGGGACGGGCCTTTTGCCCGTCCCGCTTTTATTTCAACCCGAAAGGTGGACCCATGGCTTCATCCGCCCCGCGCGGTCTGCGCTCCGACCACGTCGTCACCGTCGGCATCGCCCTGTTCTCGATGCTCTTTGGCGCCGGCAACCTCATTATTCCGCCGCTGCTGGCGCTGCAGGCAGGCTCTGCCACGCCGGTCGCCATGCTCGGCTTTCTGATTGCCGCCATCGGCCTGCCTGTCATGGGCTTTATCGCTGTGGCGCTTGCCGGAACGGCGCGCGAGCTTGCCGGCCGCGTGCACCCCAAGTTTGGTGAGTTCTTTGTCGCGGCGGTGTATCTGGCCATCGGCCCGTGTCTGGCTATTCCGCGCACAAGCTCTACGGCCTTCGAGATGCTGGTGCCGATGCTGCCCGAGGGCGTTTCGCTCGGCACGGCTCGCCTGGTGTTTGCCATCGGGTTCTTCGTAGTCGCGTTTGCGCTTACGCTGCGCCCGGGCGTCATCACGCGCGTGCTCGGCCGCATTACGGGACCCGCGCTCATTGCGCTCATCGTGCTGGTCGTGGGTGCTGCCGTGATCTCGCCGCTGGGACCGGCTGCCGCGCCTCAGGCTCCCTACGATGCGGGCGCCGCCGTGCAGGGCTTTTTGACCGGCTACCAGACCATGGACCTGCTTGCGTCGCTCGCCTTTGGCATTATCATCGCCGAGACCATCCACGAGCTGGGCGTTACCGATGACAAGCGCGTGGCCTTCGAGATTTCGCGTTCCGGCGTGATTGCCGGCGTGCTCATGACCATCATCTACTGCGGCTTGGGCCTTGCCGGTATGCAGCTCGGCACTGTGATGCCCGATGCCACCAACGGCGCTGCTATCCTTGCCCGTTCGGCCTCCATGCACTTTGGCCTTGCCGGCACGGTCGTGGTCTTTGCGATCTTTTTCCTCGCCTGCATGAACGTGTGCATCGGTCTCATCAGCTGCTGCTCACGCTACTTCTGCGAGACGTATGTGGTTAAAGGGGGAGCGGAGGCCTCCGAGGAGGCCATGAGCCGCCCCTTTTCGATCCTCGCCTTTGTGTTCGCGGCGTTTTCGTGCGTGCTCTCCAACGTGGGCCTCGACATGATCCTCATGTTCTCGGTGCCCATGCTCAACGCCCTGTATCCTGTCGCCATCGTGCTGGTGCTCATGGGCCTGGTGCATGGTTTTTGCGATGCGCATCCGCAGGTTTGGGTCTGGGTCGGCGGCGTGGTTGCCGTGCAGAGTGTGATCACCTCGGTTCGCGACGCGTTCTTTGCGGGCGCGTGGCTGCCGTTCGATGCATTGCCCCTGGCGGATATCGGTGCCGCGTGGGCGCCAGTCGCCGTGGTGGCGTTTGTGATCGGCCTGGCCCATAGCCAGTTTGTCGCACATTCGAGGAGCTAGGGTATCGTCGCTTGCACAGGCGCGAAGTCTCCCCTATAATTTCCTTCGCTTTGGGACACGCAAGGTTTAGACCTTAGCTGCTCAACACCTTCGGGACGTGGCGCAGTTTGGTAGCGCGCCTGCTTTGGGAGCAGGATGTCGCAGGTTCAAATCCTGTCGTCCCGACCATATCTTGCGGGCGTAGTTCAATGGTAGAACCCCAGCCTTCCAAGCTGATGACGCGGGTTCGATTCCCGTCGCCCGCTCCATAAGATAGATGAATGGCTCTGATTCCTTTTGGAACCAGAGCCATTTTCATATACATGTCGGGACCCCACATCCCCTCCTAAGTTGCGGTGAAATAGTTCCTGGATTAGCCGCAAGGGGGTGCGGACAGAAAGTTGGACCGCGGGGCGGTCCGGACTGGAGGTTCGCATG
>CABUJN010000046.1:0-17328 GCA_902491935.1 uncultured Collinsella sp. | reverse complement strand
GGAAACAATAGGTGCATCCACGCCCGGGGTCAAGCCCTGCAACAAAACATCAGCAGCAGAAAGCAAAATTTCCGGACGCATGGAGCCCTCGTTGTCGGCATGGGTGTCGAGCATGAGCACCAAATGGTCCGGGCGCTCCCCCGCCGTGAGCTCATAGCCCACGAGCGTGTGATCCAAATCCAAGCGCTTGCTCTTTTTTCCGCGCGCGTAGTCGATGCCATGGCCCGCGCGCAGCGTGTCGATCGCACGATGCACCTCGTCGGCGCTTACGGGCGCCTCGGGGTCCAGATGCAGGTCGATGCGATACGACAGGCGCGTGAGCTGCGCCGTCAACGCCGGCGTGCGCACGTCGATGTACGCCGCCTCGATGGGCGCCAGATCGGCCGGAGACGCCGCAGCCAGGCGCCCAAACGCCTCGTCGAGCGCCACGAACTCGGTCATAAACAGGTCATACCACTCACATGTCGACGACGTACCCACCGGTAGCGCCGAAGAGAAGCCCACGCGCATGTGCGGAGAGAAGCCCTGCGTGACGGCATAGGGAAGTCCCGCACGGCGCACGATGCGCTCAATGGTATGGATCACTTCGAGATGGCCCAGGTACTTAAGGCGATCGCGCTTGCCATAGCGAACACGAAGCCTAAAGAGCGAGGGGTTGTCGGTCAGGCGCTCACTCATGCGCGATCACCCATCAATACATTCTTGGCGTGGAGCGTGGGGCAGATCCCGCAGCCGGTGCACGACGTGCGGGTGCAGTCGGGAGTCGTGACGCCCTCGAGCGAGCGACGGTACTCGCGCTCGAGAAAGCCGCGTGTGCAGCCGGGGCTCACGTGCTCCCACGGCAGGCGCCAGTCCAACTCGTAGGGCAGGTGCACGAGCTCATTGAGGTCGATGCCGTTTTTGGCAGCAGCCTCCTTCCAGTTATCGAGCGAGAAATGCTCTACCCAGGCGTCAAAGCGAGAGCCCGAGCGCCAAGCGTCGATGATGACGGGCGTCATGTCACGACCGGCGCGGGACAGTGCGGCCTCGATGAGCGAGGTCTCGGCATCGTGGTAATGCACGCGGACGGCACGGTTGCGAACGCTCGTGATAAGCAACTTCTGGCGACGTTTGACGTCGTCGTAGTCGAGCTGCGGGCACCACTGGAACGGCGTGGCAGCCTTGGGGATAAAGACCGAAACCGAGATCGACACCGAGATCGAGCCGCGACGAGCCTTGGGCACCACGGAACGACCGAGCTCCAGCACGTGATCGGCCAGATTGGCGATGGCCACGATGTCCTCGTCGCGCTCGCCGGGAAGGCCCATCATAAAGTAGAGCTTCATGCGGTTCCAGCCGGCCTCGAAGGCCGCCTTGGCCGCACGGTCCAGGTCCTCCTCGGTCACGTTCTTGTTAATGATGTCGCGCATGCGCTGGCTGCCGGCCTCGGGCGCGAACGTCAGGCCGCCCTTCTTTTCGCCGGCAACCGACTCGGCCATATCCACGCCAAACGAATCCAGGCGCTGCGACGGAATAGACACGCGAATACCCGTATCCTCCAGGCGACGGTTGAGCCTGCCGAGCACGTCGCGAATGCAGGAGTGGTCGGTCGTGGAGAGCGAGGTCAGCGACACCTCGTCATAGCCAGTCTTTTCCAGACCCTGAATCACCGACGAGACAATCTGGTCGGCCGAGCGCTCGCGCACTGGGCGATACGTCATGCCGGCCTGACAAAAACGACAGCCGCGGGCGCAGCCGCGCAGGATCTCGATAGACAGGCGGTCGTGAACCAGCTGCGCATAGGGCACGCACGACTGCGACAGCGGATTCGTGGCGCCGAAATCCTCAACGACGCGCTTGTAGACCACGGTCGGCGCATCCTTGCCTTCACGCGGCACGGTGTAGCCATGCGGCGAGCAGGGCTCGTCGTGACGAACCTCATAGAGCGACGGCACGTAGTTGCCGGCAATGGATGCAAGCTGCTCGACAATCTGCGCGCGCGGGACTCCTTCATCACGCAGGCGGCGATGCAGCTGGCAGGTCTCGAGCAGCGATTCCTCGCCCTCACCGATGAGGATGGCATCGAAGAAGGCCGCGTACGGCTCGGGGTTGTACACCGAGGGGCCGCCGGCGATGATAATGGGGTCGTCCTCGGTGCGGTCAGCCGCTAACAGCGGAATGCCAGCGAGGTCGAGAGCCTCGAGGAAGTTCGTCACCGCCATCTCGTGCGGCACATGCAAACCGACGATATCAAACGAAGCGACCGGCGCTGCACCCTCGAGCGAGAGCAGCGGAATGCCTGCCTCGCGCATGGCATCACCCATATCGGGCCACGGCACATAGCCACGTTCGCAGGAGATGCCCTCGGCCTGGTTAAGGATGTTGTAGAGGATGGCGATACCCTGGTTGGGCAGACCGACCTCGTACACATCCGGATAGATCAGGCAGCAACGGTAGTCGGCATCGGCCTTGGAAAGCGTGCCCCACTCGTGATCGATATAGCGACTCGGCTTCTCGACCTTGGCGAGCAACGGCTCAATTAAATGAAAACAATCTTGGTACGGAACGCGCAACGGAAAACCCCTAAGCAGCGAGATCGGATGCGTCTTGGTAGGACGCCATAGGACGGGTAGCGCCCGCGACCGTGGTCACCAGATTGCGAACGCGGGAGAACGTGGCAGTGACCACCTCGTTGGCACGGCTGTAGTCGACATCGCGCTCGTAGAGCGAAACGAGCGCACGGCCCATGCCATAGGTGCCCGCGGCAGCAGTGAGCGCCTTGACGGCAAACCCAATATGCGGCGTCTGCTTGACGAGCGCGCGGGTGACCGCGCGGATCACCAAGCCGCCGGCAAGCACGCCCGCGACCTCGTAGCAGCGCTCGGGCTTAATGCCGCGTCCAAAGACGGCAGCGAGCTCAAAGAGCATGCCCACCTGCGCCAGCGCCATAACGGGATAATCGGCGCCCGGCAAAAACACCAGCGCACCGGTCGCCATATTGGTGAGCGCGCACGAGGTGACGATACGATTGGCCGCCGCGATGCGCATGAAGGCAAAGTTCGCCGCAAAGGCCGTTTCCTTGTCGGTGCGATCGAGAATCCAGCGGGCAAGCGTCTCGAGCAGATACGTCTTATCGGTTGCCGCTACCACGCCGAGCATGGGCGTGGACTCCTCGATAAACGGCACCTCCACAGCAGACTCGGCAAGCACGCACACGGGCGCACCGGCGATCACGAGCTCCTGCACGGCACTCTCCAAGCGGTCGGAACCACACGAGAGCACCAGTACCACATCGGTATCGGTCTTTGGAGCAATTCGCTCCTCCCCCAGACGCTCGACGCGCACAATGCCCGAGGTCGTCTGCGGCACAAAGGCGTCACGCACCGTCTCGGCCAGAAAGCGCGAGGCGGACGAATCCAGATAGACCGAGACGCGCACCGGCGTATCGGAATCCTTCTTAACGGACGCGCCCATCTTAAAAGCGCGGGTCAGCTTATCTACGGGAATTTTCATAGCAAACCCCTCCAGCGGTTACGCGGCGCCCGAACGATGCCGCCATATGGATTGTACGATACCCACCGTCAGCAGTTGGATCATCATCGAAGACGAACCAAAGCTAATAAACGGTAGCGGAATACCGGTAATCGGCATCATGCCGATGCACATGCCGATGTTCTCGAAGGTCTGGAATGCCCACATGCCGACGATACCTACGCACGACAGACGCAGGAACAGCGACTCACACTTAAAGGCGACGCGAATCGTCGAAAAGATCAGCAGCACGTAGAGGCACAAGAGAAAAAAGGAACCGCAAAAACCAAAGGTCTCGGAAAGGAAGGCGAAGACGAAGTCGGTGTGGAACTCAGGCAGAAAGCCGCCGGCCGACTGCGTCGCATGCCCCAGGCCCTTACCAAAGAAACCGCCCGAGCCGACCGCGATCAACGACTGCTGCAGATTGTACGCATCGTCCGAATCGGCATTATCGGGGTCGATAAAGACCGTCAGACGGTTCATCTGATACTGCTTGATGAGCACATCGTGGCCAAGCAACGAGTCAAAGACCGAATCGAGCGCCAGGACGAGGGCCACCAGGCCCACGAGCAGGGCCAGGGTCGACAGCACCCATTCGCGGCGTGCACCGCTCATACAGATGACGATGGCGCCCGAAACCAGCACGACCAGGCCCGAGCCCAGGTCGCCCATGGCAACGACGGCCAAAAACGGAATGGACAGCATGCCGCAGAGCTTGACGTAGTCGCGAACGGTATCGATGCGACCGTTATACTGCGAGCCAAGCGTAGCAATAAAGAAGATGGTGATGAGCTTGGCAAGCTCAACCGGCTGGAATGTCAAGCCGATACCGGGAATCTTGATCCAGCCCGTCATGCCCAGACCGCCCGTATAGGACAGACCAGGAATCTTGGGCGAGAGAATCACGATCAAGTCGATGACGAGCAACGCCGTCGAGAAATTGGAAATACCGCGCAGATCGGTACGCCAGACCAGCACCGCCAGCACCGCTCCGATGCCAATTCCCAGCAGATGGCGTGAGAACGAGGCATCGGCCTTAAACTGCGAAGCCGACCAGATGATGATGGCACCGTAGGCGACGAGCGCCACAGTAGCCACGAGCACACCGATATGCACCTTTTGGCGAAACGTGCCGCGCGAGGCCGAAAGTTGCTTGTTGACACGGTCCAGGCTGCTGCGAGAGCCGGTCTTGGTTGAACGGAACAGATCCGCCGGAGAAAAATCCATCGCAACCTCCTATCGAACCGAAGAATCGCCCGAGGCCGAAGAGGTATCGGGCTCGCCATAAATCACGCCGAGCACGTCGCGCACGACATGCATCGCGGTATCTGAGCCGCCGCCGCCCTGCTCCAGGACAGTAGCGATGACATACTTGGGGTCATCGGCCGGTGCATAGGCGCAGAACCACGCGTATTCGTCCTCGCCGCTTTTCTCGCCCGTGCCCGACTTGCCGTATACCTGCGGCGTCAGGGTGCCAAAGTGCGCCGCCAGGGACGTCGATGCCGTGTAAATCACGTCGTGCATGCCGTTGCGAACAAGAGCCAAATCCGAATCGCTGTTGATCTTGGCCTCCAGGCGCTTCTTCTTGCCCTTGCCGTTGTACTTGTAGGCATCGCCGTCGCCATCGCGCGACACGGCGGACAAAAACACGTGAGGTACGTACTGTTTGCCGCCGTTGGCAAGACCCATATAGGCGCACGCCATCTGCAGGGGCGTCACCAAGATGTCGCCCTGGCCGATGGCAATGTTGGTCATATCGCCGGCATTCCACTTGCGGTCCTCGGCAGAAGCGTCGGTGAAGTACGACTCTTTCCACTCGGCATCAGGAATACGGCCCGCGCCCTCACTCGGCAGATCGATACCGCAGGTCTTGCCTAGGCCCCAGCGACGAAAGACCTCCTGCAGGCCCTCGGGATGTTGCTCGTCATAAAAGAACGCCTTGCCCATGTCGTAGAAGACAGGGTCGCACGAGTTGGCGATACCCGACTGCAGCGTCATGGTGCCGTGGCCGGAATGCAGCCAGCAGTACTTGCCCCACGACTTGCCCAGACCCGTCCAATAGCCCGTGCAGTTGGTTGTCTGCGTTGAAGTGTAGGTTCCAAACTCAAGACCGGCCAGTGCCGAGAGCGGCTTGATGGTCGAAGCCGACATGTACTGTCCGCTAATGGCGCGGTTGAGCAGCGGGTGCGAACCCTTGTCATCATTGAGCTCGGTCCACACGTCATTTGAGACGCCGCCGATAAAGACGGACGGATCGAACTTGGGCTCGCTCGCCATGCCCAGGATCTCGCCATTGTTGGGATCGAGACACACCACAGCGCCGTTGCCGGCATTGCTGTAGCCAGTGGTCTTGGCAAGCTCGATAGCGCTCGCCAGCGCCGTCTCACAGGCCTGTTGGATCTTAAGGTCGAGCGTGAGCTTAATGTCGGAGCCGGCCTTCGCGGGCACGGCGCCGGCCTGACCGGTCACATTGCCCGAGGCATCGACCTTGACGGTCTGCTCGCCACGAATACCCTGTAGCAGGTTTTCGTAGTAGCTCTCAACGCCCGCCTGGCCCACGATATCGCCCGACTGGTACGTAATCTTGCCAGCAGAAGCATCATCATCGCCAGAGGTTTTCTTATTCTGGGCCTCGAGCTGCTCGGAGGTAATGGTGCCGGTATAGCCCAAGATATGGCATGCCGTCTCGCCGTATGGATACTGGCGCTCGGTACGCTCGGCAATCTTGACGCCCGGGAACTCGCCGGCATGCTCCTGAATATAGGCAACCGTGGAGCGACGGACGTCCGTCGCGATGGTATGCAGGCTCTGAGCGCCCTCTGTATTGTCCTGAATATTACGAAGGACCGCCACGTAAGGCATTCCAAGCACGTTGGCAAGATGGCGAACCAGAACCTCATCCTCGGCAAGGTCGCGGTAGGCCACGACAGCAAGTGAGGGACGGTTCTGGACAAGCGCCACGCCATTGCGGTCGAGGATGCGACCGCGCACAGCGGGTGTTGTAACGGTGCGAGTCTGATTACTATTGGCCTGCTTCTCGTAATAGTCCGATGAGACCATCTGCATGCCCCACAGCTTGACGGCAAGCGCCGCAAACATCGCGCCCACACCCGTGGTGAGGATGGAAAAGCGGCCCTTAAAGGCGGTCGACGCGGTATTGCCCTCGCCCTCGGTGGCGCGCGGGGCCGTTCCATGCTGCGTATCGTAGGTAAAACGGGAATCGCCACGACGCATGACGACCAGCGCGACCACGATGGCCACAACCAGCACGATACCGGCGATAATAACCGTCATCTGGGAAGACATCTACGAGCCTCCCCTATTTGAGCTTGCGGGTCTTGGGCTTAAAGCGCATACCCGTCTGGCGTCCGCCACGTGCGGAGAATCCATAGCCGGACTGCGGCACGACGCCGGACATCAAAAACGGAATGGCAACCAGACCCGTCAGGATCGAGGACGGCAGCGCATGGCCGAAGATCGCCACGACAAAGCTCGTCTCCAAACCCATAAACAGCAAGATGATGCTGTAGATCACATTAATGACGAGCGCAAAGGCGCCCACGGTGACGCCGCGCGCACTCGGGGTACCGCCCGTCTGACCGACGGCGCTGTGCACCAGGGCAAAAGAACCCACGGTCAGCAGGAGCGACATAACGCCCACCGGCACGGCAGCGGACAGGTCATAAAACAAGCCGCTGCAAAAACCGCACACGACGGCACGGGTCGGGTCGCCCGAGAACACGCTTAGGCACACCAGGATAATCATGAAGTTGACGCGACCGCCCGCAATGGAGATCTGCGGTGCCAGGCCTGCCTGCAGCAGCACGCACACAATGGCGGCGATCACAAACGTGCGGGAGCTCATCCCCTGCTCGTGTAGATCCATGGACATGCCCCCTATTCGCTCGAGCCGGAATCGGCCGTCTCGGACGTGTCGGAACTGTCATCCGAGCTCTCGTCCTTCGTCTTGGTCGCAGCATTGCGCGACGTTCCCTGCGGCGTGCTGTTGGCCGTGCTCACGTCCTCATCCGAGGCCGACTGTTCGTCGGTCAGCGAGGTAATGACCAGCACTTCCTCGTTGTTCTCGGCCGTCGTCTGAGCGCGCACCACAATGGTGTAGTACACATCGTTTGCCGATTTCTCAACCGACGAGACGGTGCCGAGCGGTAGACCCTTGGGGAACACGCCACCTATGCCCGAGGTCACGATGATGTCGCCAACCTTAACATCGGAGTCGACGCTCACGTACTCAAGACGCAGTGTGCCGTCAGCCTGACCCTGCAGCATGCCCTGGGCGCGCGTGTCCTGCACCATGGCGGACACGCCCGAGTTCTCGTCGCCAATCAAGCGCACGGTCGACGTTTTGGCCGATACCTCGATAATCTGGCCGATAACACCGGCAGAACTCGTCACGGGCATGTTGATGGTAAGGCCGTCGGCAGAGCCCTTGTCGATGGTAACGGTCGAGGTCCAGGCATCGCCAGAGGCACCAACGATACGAGCAGCGGTCGATTTGAGGTTGTAGGTCGACTGCAGGCCGACCAGCCCCTCCAGACGCTCAGCGGTCTTTTGAGCCTCGGAGAGCTCAGCAACCTTAGAGGTCAGTTCCTCGTTTTGCTTCTTAAGCTCGTCAAGCGTGTCCTGCGACGCCGTAAGGTTAGAGAACACGTTGCCGATCGCATTGAAGGGAGCCGCCACAGCCGAACCCACAAAGCGCACCGGCGAAGTAATCGTCGTTACGCCCGAACGCACGGCATGAATCGGTCCTGCCTCGCCCTCGCGGATGTAAAACGTGAGCAGCAACACCGAAATCAGGCTGAAAACAATCAACGGGCGCATACCCGTTGATTGTCGCTTGGTATTCAGATTTGTGGAGAAACCCGAAGATCGTGCCAAATGGAATCCACCTTTTGGAAATTAAGCATTGGTCTGGACGAAGCCGCCATCAAACGCATTGGCCTCGAGCACGCGGGCACAGCCGTTAACGACGTTATCGAGCGCCGTGGGGCTGACGTTGACCGAAACACCGGTCTCATCGCGCAGGCGCACGTCGAGACCGCGCAGCAGCGCGCCGCCACCAGTCAGCAAAATACCGTAGTACATAAGGTCCGAGGCAAGATCGGGAGGCGTAGCGTCGAGTGCGTCCTTGACGGCCTTGGCCATCTCGTCGAGCGGCTTGTTGAGCGCGCGACGAATCTCCTCGCTCTCGATGCGCACGGTCTTGGGCAGACCGGTGATCACGTCGCGGCCGTTGACCTCGACGTCGAGCTCGTCCTTGAGCGGCACGGCGGAGCCGACCTTGATCTTGATGTCCTCTGCCGTACGCTCGCCGATGGCCAAGTTGTAGGCATCACGAACGTGCGTGAGGATGGCCTGATCGAACTCGTCGCCGGCAATACGGATGGACTGCGAGACGACGATGCCACCCATAGCGATAACGGCAACCTCGGTGGTACCGCCACCGATGTCGATGACCATGGAGCCGGTGGGTTCCTCGACGGGCAGGTCGGCGCCGATAGCGGCGGCCATGGGCTCTTCGATCAGATAGGCCTGGCGGGCGCCAGCCTGGATCGTGGCCTCAAAGACGGCACGCTTCTCGACCGACGTGACACCGGAGGGAACGCAGACGACAACGCGCGGACGCGGGGTCCACGGATAGCGCTTCTCAGACGCCTTGTCGATAAAGTAACGGAGCATGGCCTCGGTAACATCGAAGTCGGCGATGACGCCGTCCTTCAGGGGACGAACGGCCACGATGTTGCCGGGCGTACGGCCGAGCATGCGCTTTGCCTCGATACCGACCGCGAGGATGCGCTCGTCGTTCTTGTCGATGGCGACAACAGAGGGCTCGCGAATGACGATGCCCTTGCCACGCACGGAGACAAGCGTATTTGCGGTGCCGAGGTCGATGGCAAGATCGCCCGCATAGCTACCGAAGAACATATCCATCAAAGAAAACAACGCAACTCCTGATGTGTTGGATGATTGCTGGAAAACTACTAGCTCATCATACTAGCGCAAGCCCGGCACCTCACTTGCGGTGAAGCGCCGGGCAAAGCTAAATCCCATAAGGTCACTACTGGTTGTCAGCAGCCGAGAAATCCATATCGAGCGAGGAAACGGCCCAGCCGATATGGTTATCGGAACGCACGAATTTGACGGTGTACTCCTGCTCGCCGCCCTTGGACAGCGATGCCTTCACCTTGGCGGTCGTCTCGGTCATGGACTGATCCATGCCCTCGACGGACACGGTGGCACCCTGCGGAATCGAGGAGATGATCATCGACTTGGCGTCCTCGGACAGGCTCGAGGCCAGGCAAGACTCGGCCTTTGCGGTGTCACCGTCGCCGGCAGCCTGGAACAGATCGGTAACGACAGACTCCTGGGACGGAAAGCCAAAGCCGCGCGTGTAGGCAAAGCCCAGACCGCCCGCGGCGATCAAAATGAGCAGAAGCAGCACGATGAAGACTTTGAGACCCGTGTGGCGATGACGACGACGGACCTTGGCCTGCTTACGATCCTGACGGTCCTGCTGGACCATCTCGGACTCGGACAGCGTAAAGAAGCCGGTGTCCGAGGGATCGGGCATGAACTGACCGGTCGCGCCCGTAGGATCGAGCGGATCGACGGCGGGAGCGTCCATCGCGGGCGCCGGAGCCGTGGCCATAGCCGTCTGGGCAGACAACGCGGCAAGCGAATCGTGCACGCGGGCAAGCTCGTCGGCCTGCTCGGAGGTGAGCTGGTAGATGCCATCGGCAGTAGCGGCGTTAAAGGCGTCGAGTGCGTCGGAGGGACGGCCGGCGGCAGAAAGCGCCTGACCCATGCCGGCGTTGAGCGCACGCGTGTCGTCGCGGGGACCGGCAAAGTCGATAGCCGTGCGGTAGGTCTCCACGGCATCCGCCGGACGGCCGAGCTTAATGAAGCAACGTCCAAGCTCGCCGAGTGCGGCGGCAGGAGCCGGATTGGCGCCGTCGATGGCAGCCTGACGGAAGGCAGTACCCGCGTTGGCATAGTCGCCCGACTGGAACAGCGCGTTACCCAGGCCCAGATAGGCCTTGAACGGCGTGGCATAGGAAGCATCCTGCGTAGCAGCAGAGAACGCCTGGGCGGCCGTCGTGTAGTCGCCCACGGCGGCGAGCGCCTTACCGCGGTTGGTGAGCAGCGCGCCGCGCTTGCCATAGGTGCCGTCGTTGAGGGCGGCGGCATAGGCCTCGGCGGCCTCGGCATACATGCCCAGGTGCATCAAGGCGTTGCCACGAAGGTGATCGGCCTCGCCCATAATCTCATCGGGAGTTTTTGCCGCCCCAAGCATCTGGGCTGCAGCGGAAAAATCACCCGCGCGGTAAGCGGCGCGGCCCTGTTGGATCAGCTGGCTATTCAAGGAAGTCCCCTTTACTCGTGAACGATCTCGACATGGACGATCTCGTCGCCGGCACGCAGCTGCGAAATCACATCGAGACCCTCGACCGTGGTACCAAAGACGGTGTAACCGGAATCGAGGTTATGCTGGGCGCCCAGGCAGAAGTAGAACTGCGAACCCGCGGAATCGGGGTCCATGGAGCGTGCCATGGCAAGGGCACCATCGACATGGCTGTTGCGCGGATTAGTGGCAAACTCGCCCTTGATGCAGTAGCCGGGACCACCGGTACCGGGCATGCCGTCGGGGCCCTCAAGACCGGCAGCGACGTCGGCGCCGGACATATCGCGGGTATTGGGGTCGCCGCCCTGAATGACAAAGCCAGGCACATAGCGATGGAACTTAAGGCCATCATAGAAACCCATCGTGGAAAGCTCGCAGAAGTTCGCGACATGAATGGGAGCGCCCTCGCCGTCAAACTTGACCTTGATGGTACCCTTCGACGTCTCGATAACGGCGCACTCGTCGCCGGTAAGCTGATACTCGGGCGTGTAGAGCTCTTTCTTAAAACCAAACATGTGGTTCCTTCCTCGTGCGTTTAAAGCATATTTGTACGAATTGTAGCAATAAGCATGCGCTTACATCAATTGCGCACGTAGGTTATGCCGACTATGGCGAACTAATTTTAGGAACGCTGCTGCGGCTTCCAGGAGCCCACGTTGGCGTCGTACTGATTCAGCGCGCTGTTGCCGCCCTGTGCGATGGGCGCCAGGATCTCGCTTTGGTGGGAACTCATCGACTCGCCATCGGGAATGGCCAGCGAAATGTCCCAGCTCTGGCAGATCACGTCGACACGCTCGTACATCCACTCGGCAAGCTGCTTTAAGTGGGCAATGTCGTCCGCATAGACCGTATCGTCCTGATACTTAAGGTTGTTGAGCTCATCTTGCGTCTTTTTGATCTGGTCGCGCAGGGCGTAGGCACTCTGCGACAGCTCCTGACGAGTGGACAGCGGCGTTCGGAGATAGCCGTTGTTAAAGGAATCGATGACCTCGCCGATCTGGTCCTCGTCACCGTAGGACACGATGGTCTGATACAGACCGTCGAGCCTGGTATAGAGCTGATCATCGGTGAGCACGGTTTCTTCCTGGACCACCTCGGCAGAATCGTCCTGTTTGGTATCGTCCTCAGTCGCCTCGCCCTTTTGGCGCGTGGGGAAGGTCGTCTGCGCGGCCTGGCCAAACTGGTCGTAGAAGCCAGGCATGACACCCATGGGATCGGTCGTCACGAACCAATAGGCACCGCCGCAAACGACGGCAAGGACCGCGATGACGATGAGCGGCT
Source organism: uncultured Collinsella sp. (assembly GCA_902491935.1). Lineage (GTDB taxonomy): Bacteria > Actinomycetota > Coriobacteriia > Coriobacteriales > Coriobacteriaceae > Collinsella. Next base: position 5,117 of record CABUJN010000046.1, on the reverse strand, counting down.
TGGGGATATGACGCTTGTGCTTGTGATAGGCGTCCTCGTCGGGATGCACCTTGCGCTTGGGTTTTTGAGGATCGTCATGCAGGGAAACGGGCGTGGGAATATCGACCTTGGGGATACCGAAATCCTTATCGAAAGCCGGCAGCACGCAGGTCTCGTTAGGATCGGCGGCGTCCGAAAGAACCGCGGCAGCCGAGGCGGGCGCATGCGGCACCTCGGTATCGATCTGCTCTTGCGTTAGGCGCGGAAAGCCCGCCGTGCGGCCCGCTGCCAGGTCGGATGCGGCCGCGTCCTCGGAGAGGATACCCGGAGCGGGGCGTCCGCATTTGGGGCACGTACGATCGTGCGGAGAAAGACGGGCACCGCAGCCCTCACAGAACACGAACTCGGTGTGCTCGGGACCATCGCCCGGACCCACATAGGCGTTGCAGTAGGGGCAGAACGAGGCGCCGTCCTCGATAGTCTTAAGGCAATGCGGGCAGATCACGGCATCCTCTTTTCGAAGCAATTCAAACAATCGAGGTTAGAGCATAACATCGCCACGGCCCCACAGGAACAAGGCACCAATTCAACATCGCCAGGGCGCGTAGCTACTTCTTCTTTTTGCTTGGCATCGAGACTTTGATGCCTTGGGCGGACTTGGTCACGCGAGAGCGCTTGGCTCCGGTACTCTTCTTTTTCTTGGGCTGGGCCTGGGCCACGCCCTCGAGTGCGCGGGCCTCGGCCTCGCGAGCGGTGCGATCTTCGCGGCGCTGCGCCATGTCGGCGGCAACGCGCTTGGCAAAACGTTCGGCCGTCGAGCCCGTCGAGCTCACCTTGCCGCCACCGCGGCCCAGGCGGACGCGCACACCGCGGCCAAAACCAGTTGCGGCATGACGACGACGCGGCTTGAGCGAATCCATCATCGTGGCGAGCTTAAAGAACACCGAGCAGGTAAAGACCACGATGACAGCCAAGATAACCATCTGGCCCATCGACAGGTTGGCAATAGAAAGCAGCTCCGGGAATCCGATAACGCCCACCAGGATGCCGGCGACTACAAACACAAAGAGCACCACACGTAAGGGCGTGAGAGGCTGCGAGATGCGCCAGATTAGGCTGACGCTTGCCGCGCACGACGTAAGCAGGCACATCGTAGACAGCGTGAGCTGGCTAAAGCCAAACACGCGCGCCACAAAGATATCGAGCGCCGCAGCCAAAATGACCGCAATCGACGCCGGCAGTGCACGCTTGAGTACGTTGCTCAAAAACGCACCCTTCACACGAGCATTGTTGGGCTCCAGGCCCAACACAAAGCCCGGCGCGCCGATGCAGAAGAAGTTAATGAGCGTCATCTGGATGGGCTCGAAGGGGTACGGCGGCAGCGCGATACACAGCGCCGCCAGGCCCATCGAGAACAGCGTCTTGGTCAGGAACAGTGAGGCCGAACGCTGCAGGTTGTTGATGGAGCGACGGCCCTCGGCCACCACGGCGGGCATCGAGGCAAAATCGTTGTCGACGAGTACGATCTCGGCCACGTTGCGCGCGGCATCGGAGCCGGCCGCCATGGCGACGGAGCAGTCGGCCTCCTTGAGCGCCAGCACGTCGTTGACGCCGTCGCCCGTCATGGCCACGGTGTGCTCGCGGCGCTTGAGCGCCTGCACGAGCTCGCGCTTCTGCTGCGGGGTCACACGACCAAAGACATGGTAGCGGTCCACTGCGGCATCGAGCTTGGCCGGCGTATCGAGCGTCGTGGCGTCCACATAAGCGTCCGCCCCCGGCACGCCCACCACGCGCGCGATCGACGACACCGTACGCGGGTCGTCGCCGCTGATCACGTTGAGGGTCACGCCCTGCTCGTTAAAGTAGCCGATGGTCTCGGCCGCCGAGGTACGAATCTCGTCGCGGATGGTCACAAATCCCACGGGCTCGGCCTCGCCCACCATATCCCCATCGGACGTAAAGCCGTCCACGCGCGCCACCACGAGCACGCGGCAGGTATCGGCAAGCTCGGCGACACGGTTCTCGACCTGGGCAAACGCACGATCAGAGAGCACAAATTGCGCGGCGCCCATTACGTAGGAGCCCTGCGCAAAAGAAGCGCCGCTCCATTTTTTAGACGACGAGAATGGAATGACCGACAGCGGCTCGGACACCTCGACCGGGCGATCGGCGTAATAGTTGAGCAGCGCCTGGCAGGTCTCGTTGGCATCGGCCGAAGTCGCACGTGCCACGTTAGCCAGCGCAAAATCGAGCACTGTGGTATCGACGGGAACAGCCGCCTCGTCCGAGTCCACGCCAAAGCCAACACCCTCAACAGGCAGCGGATACGTGCCCTCGACCTCCATACGGCCCGACGTGATGGTGCCCGTCTTGTCCAGGCACAGCACGTCGACGCGAGCGAGTGTCTCGATGCAGTAGAGCTGCTGTGCCAGCACCTTGCGGCGGGCCAGGCGCACCGTGGCGATGGCGAGCACCGACGAGGTCAGCAGCACCAGGCCTTGCGGGATCATGCCCAGCAGGGCACCCACCGTGGACAGCAGCGCCGACGAAGGCACATGACCAGCCAACAGCTCGGAGAAGCACCACGAAAGCGCGCTATCGCCCGGGGTTCCCGCGGCATCCCACAGCTCGCTCACACTCGAGGCAAACAACGCCAAACCGAGCGGGATCATGATGATGCTCGCAAAGCGCACGATGGCGTTAAGCGCGTTCATGATCTCGGAATTGACCTTTTTGACGTATTTGGCCTCGTTATTGATCTTAGCCACGTAGTTGTCGGCGCCGACATGGATCACGCGAGCGCGCAGCAGGCCCGAGTCGATAAAACTGCCGCTCATGAGCTCGGAACCGGGCTGCTTCTTAATAAGGTCGCTCTCGCCCGTCAGCAGGCTCTCGTTCACGAGCGCCTCGCCCGAAACCACCACGGCGTCAGCGGGAATCTGGTCGCCGCGCCCCAGGCGGATGATGTCGTCGAGCACGATCTGGTCCAAGTCGAGCTCCACCTCGGCGCCGTCGCGCACCGCGATGGCCTTCTTGGAGGTCAGCAGCGTGAGCTTATCGACCATCTTCTTGGAACGCATGGACTGAATGACGCCAATGGCGGTATTGAGGAACACCACGAACAGGAACGTCAGATTCTTAAACGAACCGGTCAAAATGACCAGGAACGCCAAGATCACGTTGATCAAATTGAACAGCGTGCAGAGGTTCTCGATGATGAGCTCTTTGACCGACTTGGTCTTGAGTTCCATGTTGCGGTTGATTTTACCGGCGGCGATACGCTCCTCGACCTCGGCGGTTGAGAGTCCGCGCTCGATATCCGTTGCTGCCATACCACGTCCCATCACGTCGCGTCGGTATAAGAAAACCGCCCGGACCATGCGAGGTTCGGACGGTCTTACGTTCGATGGTGCCCCATGTTGGATTCGAACCAACGGCCTTCTGCTCCGGAGGCAGACGCTCTAATCCCCTGAGCTAATAGGGCCAACGGTTGGCATTATACCCAAGTGCACCACGGGCTATCAAAATAAAAGAAAAAGCTTTGCAATTCCGAGGAAGACGAGCCGCAACGGCCCACTTTAGAAGGCAAAAGCGAGTCAGATAGTATAAACTCTCATGCACCATATATACACGGCTCGCATTGCGGGCCGTTTTTGCAAAAGTTATCCATCGAGGTGAGAGGCACACCATGATTGCAATTTTAAAGCAGAGCGCCAGCGACGAGGCCGTAAGCCATATCGTCAGGTGGATTGAGAAAAAGGGTCTGAAGACCGACGTCTCGCGCGGCGAGAACGAGACGATCATCGGCCTGGTGGGCGATACGACCAAGATCGACCCGTTCCTGCTCGAGTCTATGGATGTCGTCGAGCGCGTGCAGCGCGTCTCCGAACCTTTTAAGCGTGCCAACCGCAAATTCCACCCCGAGGATTCCGTCATCGACTGCGGCCACGGCGTCAAGATCGGCGGCGACCAGTTCCAGGTCATCGCCGGTCCCTGCTCCGTCGAGGGCGAGAACCTCATCCGCATCGCCCGCCGCGTGAAGACCGCCGGCGCCACGATGCTGCGCGGCGGTGCCTACAAGCCCCGCACCTCCCCGTACGCCTACCAGGGCATGGGTCCCGCCGGCCTGGACCTGCTGTGCGAGGCATCCGCCGAGCTCGACATGCCGATCGTCACCGAGATCATGGACCCACGCGACGTGCAGGTCTTCTTGGACAAGAAGATTGACGTCATGCAAATCGGCGCCCGCAACGCCCAGAACTTCCCCCTGCTCAAGGAGGTCGGCAAGACCCAGACCCCAATTCTGCTCAAGCGCGGCATGTCCGGCACGATCGACGAGCTGCTCATGGCTGCCGAGTACATCATGAGCGAGGGCAACGACAACGTTATCCTGTGCGAGCGCGGCATCCGCACCTTCGAGACCCGCACCCGCAACACCTTCGACCTCAACGCCGTGCCGGTGCTGCACCACCTGTCGCACCTGCCCGTCGTCGCCGACCCCAGCCACGCCACCGGCTACACCCGCTACGTTGAGCCCATGGCGCTCGCCGCGACCGCCTGCGGCGCCAACGGCCTGGAGATCGAGGTCCACGACGAGCCCAGCCGCGCATGGTCCGACGGCGCTCAGGCCCTCACCCCCGACCAGTTCGACGACACCATGCGCCGCATTCGCGCCATCCGCGAGGTTGTCTGCCAAGAGACCATGGAGTAGCCCATGGGTACGGTGAGAAACGCGCGCGTTAACCAGGGCGGTCCCAAATGCGCGGGCATCGTGGGCCTGGGCCTCATCGGCGGCAGTTTTGCCCGCGGCTATGCGCAGGCGGGCGTTCGCGTGCTGGCCTGGGACCCCGATGACGATGTCATGACGGCCGCCAGCATGGGCACTGTCGCCGGAGAGCTCAACGACAAGACACTCGGCGAATGCGACATCATCGTCCTGGCCTGCTACCCCGAGGCCTGCATCGAGTGGCTCGAGGCGCATGCCCAGGCACTCGCCGACGCCACCGATACCGAGGCCATCATGGGCCCCGTGGTGATCGACACGGTGGGCGTCAAAGGCATCGTGTGCGAGCGCGCCTTTGAGCTTGCCCGCGAGAACGGCTTTTACTTTGTGGGCGCGCACCCCATGGCGGGCACGC
>CABUJN010000045.1:0-18383 GCA_902491935.1 uncultured Collinsella sp. | reverse complement strand
AGTACGCTTCCCTCCTCTTTCACGTCACCTTGCTCGCTTAGGGACGTTTTCGCTGACGTGAGCTCAACCTGCGACGGTGCCAAATTAGTTATCACACAAAAAAAGAGGCCTCCGCGGCGATGCGGAGGCCTCCTTTTTGTGCACGGTGTACTTTTGAGTGTGCAAGTGGGGAGTTGTTACTCCTCGACGATCTCGGTGATCGCGCCGGCAGGGCAAGCATCCTGGCAAGCGCCACAGGCGACGCAGGAATCCTCGTCAGCGACGGTAGCGACGTCCTGGAGCTCCAGGACGCCAGCGGGGCAGGAGTCGACGCAAACGCCACAAGCGATGCACTCGTCGGCATCAATTACGGGATGAGCCATGGTAGTTTCCTCTCTGTTGACCGACGCTACAGGCGATGCGCGTCGGTTTGATTCGGGCAAAAACATACCACGGGAGCGACCGTTTGCAATACCCTCTGACCGGCATCTTCATACCGTTCGCCGAGTATGCCACGGCTTACTAAAAAACATGCAGGTGAGGCCGTTGAGCTGCGCAAATGTTAGCTACAGGTGACTTGAAGTATAGGGCGATTGAGCGCGCTTGTGGAAAGCGCATCCCATTATTTGGCCGAAAAACGGGTCGAACTTTCCCCAGGGAAGCCCGGGGCCGCCATGTGCGCTCCCAAGCCCAAACCTCAGTCAACTCTACATAGATCTCAATAGATCTGTCGAGAATTCAAACAGTGCATCTACCTGCGCATTTGAGAACCTAAACTCTCAGAGATAAGAAATCTTATATGAATTGACTTAGATTTTGTATATTCCGGCCCATAAGGGGATACACTACATCCTGAAAGACAAGCCGAAGCGCCGTGCGACAGACCGTCGAGGCGGCGCGAACGCAAAAGAGAGAGGGAATTTCTAATGAGTAAGATTCTTGGTATCGACCTTGGTACTACTAACTCCGCAATGGCCGTTCTCGAGGGCGGTTCTCCGACCATCATCGTGAACGCCGAGGGCGACCGCACCACCCCGTCCGTCGTGGGCTTCCGTGCCGACGGCGACCGCGTCGTGGGCAAGGCCGCTAAGAACCAGGCTGTCACCAACCCCAAGAACACCGTGTTCTCCATCAAGCGCTTCATGGGCCGCAAGTACTCCGAGTGCACCTCCGAGATTAAGACCGTGCCGTATGAGGTCAAGGAGGGCCAGGGTGGCCGTGCCGTCGTCGACATCGAGGGCAAAGATTATACCGCCGAGCAGGTGAGCGCCATGACGCTCGCAAAGATGAAGGCCGACGCCGAGAAGTATCTGGGCGAGACCGTCACCGACGCCGTCATCACCGTCCCGGCCTACTTCAACGATGCCCAGCGTCAGGCCACCAAGGACGCCGGTAAGATCGCCGGCCTCAACGTCAAGCGTATCGTCAACGAGCCGACCGCTGCTGCTCTTGCCTATGGCCTGGACAAGCAGGGCACCGACCAGCGCATCCTGGTCTTCGACCTGGGCGGCGGTACCTTCGACGTCTCCATCCTCGACCTCGCCGACGGCGTGTTTGAGGTTCTGTCCACCTCGGGCGACAACCACCTGGGCGGCGACGACTGGGATCAGCGCGTCATCGACTGGATGGCCGACAAGTTCCAGCAGGAAAACGGCGTCGATCTGCGTCAGGACCCCATGGCCCTGCAGCGCCTGAAGGAGGCTGCCGAGAACGCCAAGAAGGAGCTCTCCGCGGCGCAGCAGTCCACCATTAACCTGCCGTTCATTACCATGAACCAGTCCGGCCCGCTGCACCTCAACTACACGCTGACCCGCGCCGAGTTCGAGAAGATCACCCGCGACCTGCTCGAGCGCTGCAAGCAGCCTGTCACCAACGCCCTGCGCGACGCTAAGCTCAAGCTCTCCGATCTGACTGAGGTCATCCTCGTCGGCGGCTCCACCCGTATGCCCGCCGTCCAGGATCTGGTCAAGACCATGACCGGCAAGCAGCCCAACATGTCCGTGAACCCCGATGAGGTCGTTGCCGACGGCGCTGCCGTCCAGGGCGGCGTGCTGACCGGCGACGTCGAGGGCATTCTGCTGCTCGACGTTACCCCGCTGTCGCTGGGCGTCGAGACCATGGGCGGCATCATGACCAAGATGATCGACCGCAACACCACGATCCCGACCTCCAAGACCGAGGTCTACTCCACCGCTGCCGACAACCAGACCAGCGTCGAGATCAACGTGCTCCAGGGCGAGCGCGAGCTTGCCCGCGACAACAAGTCGCTCGGTAAGTTCCAGCTGACCGGTATCCCGGCTGCCCGCCGCGGCGTGCCGCAGATCGAGGTTACCTTCGACATCGACGCCAACGGCATCGTCAAGGTCTCCGCTAAGGACAAGGGCACCGGCAAGGAGCAGCAGATCACCATCTCTGGCTCCACCGCGCTTTCCGACGACGAAGTCGATCGTATGGTCAAGGACGCCGAGGCTCATGCCGAGGAGGACAAGAAGCAGAAGGAAGAGGTTGAGGTTCGCAACCAGACCGACAGCCTGTGCTACTCCACCGAGCAGACCCTCAACGAGCTGGGCGACAAGGTTTCTGCCGACGTGAAGTCCAAGGCCGAGGCCGCTATCGCCGACGCCAAGAAGGCGCTCGAGGGCTCTGACGTCGAGGCCATCAAGGCCGCTGGCGAGTCCCTGCAGTCCGTGGCCTACGAGCTGGCTCAGGTTGTCTACGCCGACGCTCAGCAGCAGACCGACGGTGCCGCCGGTGCCCAGCCTGCCGACGATGACGTTGTCGACGCCGACTACGAGGTTGTGGACGACGAGGACAAGTAATCATGTCCGCCCGTAAAGCTCGCACGGAGGCGGCTGCCACTGGTGCCGCCCCCGTTGACTCTGAGGAGAAGGACGTGAAGATTCCCGTAGAAGCCGTCGATGATACCGAGGTCAACGAGGCCCCGGCCGCCGAGGCTGCCGAGAACCAGGTAGAGGATTCCAACAAGGAGGCGACGATGACCGAGGACGAGATGGTGGAAGCCGCTATCCGCGCCGGTGAGGAAGCCGCCGACAACGACTTTAAGCTCAAGTTCGAGCAGGCCCAAAAGGAGCTTGCCGACGTGCGCAGCGAGCTCGATGCTGCGGCAGAGGCCCAGAAGGCCGCCGAGGACAAGGCAAAGGACGCCACCGAGCGTACCGCCCGCCTGCAGGCCGACTGGGAGAACTTCCGCCGCCGCACCGCCAGCGAGCGTATCGCCGAGCGCGAGCGCGCGACCGAGAAGCTTGTCACCGCGCTGCTGCCGGTGGTTGACGATATCGAGCGCGCAATCGACCATGCCCGTAGCCAGGAGCTTTCCGACGATTTTAAGCAGTTCGTCGATGGCGTTGACGCGGTGCATGCCAAGCTGCTCGATGTGTTTGCGCACGAGGGCGTTGAGCCCATCGACCCCAAGGGCGAGGCGTTCGATCCGCTCGAGCACCAGGCCGTGGGGCGTGTCGAGGACGCATCGCAGTACGACGAGACCGTCAACGACGTGTACCAGAAGGGCTACCGCATGGCGGACCGCATCCTGCGCTCCGCGATGGTGACGGTGACCTACGGTGGCGAGAAGCGCCCCGCACCGGAGCCCGAAGCGGCGCCCGAGGATGCCGCGGCCGATACGGCCGAGAGCACCGAGGAGTAATTGAGAAGGGCCCCGGGGCAACACCCGGGGCCCTTTCTGGCCTAGTGCCATATGAAAGCATGAGCCGTCGTCTGCATGGACGGCGGACGTAACAGGAGAGGAGCTACGATGGCTGCAGGCAAAACCTTCTATGACATCCTGGGCGTATCCAAGAGCGCCTCCGACAAAGAGATCAAGAGCGCGTTTCGCAAGCTCGCGCAAAAATATCACCCCGATGCCGGCGGCGACGAGGCCAAGTTCAAGGAGATTAGCGAGGCCTACGAGACGCTTTCGGACGAAAAGAAGCGCAAAGAGTACGACCAGATGCTCATGTTTGGCGGCATGCCGGGCGCAGGCGGCGCGTATGGCGGTGGCTACGGTGCCGGCGCGGGCGCCAGCGGCTGGGGCGACATCTTCGACAGCATCTTTAGCGGCAACGGCGCCTGGGGCAGCGATTGGGGCTCGGGCTTTGCCGGGGCCGCGGGCGCTGCCGGTGCCGGCGCGGGTCGCAGCCGCGCTCGCAAGGGCGGCGACCTGTCGCTGACCGTCGATGTGACGGCCGAGGACGCGTTTCGCGGTGTGACGCACAAGGTCACCTATCGCATTCCCTCGACAGGCGAGCAGCAGACCATTACGGTCTCGGTGCCCGCGGGCGCGGTCGACGGCGGCAAGCTACGTTACAAGCGTCGCGGCGAGTATGGCGTTGCGGGTGGCGAGCGCGGCGACCTGGTCGTAACCACGCATGTGGAGGAGCACCCGCTGTTTAAGCGCAAAGGCGCCGACGTGACCATGGAGGTACCGGTCTCGGTCTACGAGGCGGCGCTCGGCTGCACGGTGGACGTGCCCACGCCCGGCGGTGCGACGGTCCGTTTGAAAGTGCCCGCGGGTACCCAGACGGGCAAGAAGTTCCGCTTTAAGGAGATGGGAGCGCCCGACGTTAAGCACCGTGGCCGTACGGGCGCGCTGCTCGTCGAGATCAAGGTGCAGGTCCCCACGAACCTATCCGATGACGAGCGCGATGCCATGACCAAGCTGCGCGAGGCCGACACGCGCGACTATCGCGAGAAGGTCAACCGCTACAAGGCGACGTACTAGGGCGGTCGCGGCGCACGCCCGCGCCCGCGGGCTTATGATGGACGATAACGAGACGGAAAGGGGTCAGGTAGCATGGCCGAGGACAATAGGAACAAACCGCTGTACATGATCAGCGTGGCGGCCGAGCTGACCGGCATGCATCCGCAGACTCTGCGCGTCTACGAGTCCAAGGGCCTGGTGAACCCTCAGCGCTCGGGCGGTAACACGCGTCTGTATTCGCGTGCCGATATCGAGCGTCTGGAACTCATCAATCAACTGACCGACGAGGGCATCAACCTTGCCGGTGTGGTGCGTATCCTCGATATGAAGGAGCGCGCCGAGGAGCGCGAGCGCGAGAACGAAAAACTCCGTGCCCGCGTGCGCCAGCTCGAGGACGAGCTGCACGAGTACAAGATGCAGAAGAAGATCACCGCCCTGGCCCCGCGCGACGGCTCGGTTAACCCTGAGCAAGTCATGCGCAAGCTGCTGGGCGCCGGCGGAGATCTGTAGGTTCCGCCGTTCTGCCGAACGGCGGACCGGTCGACGCTGCGCGCCGCCCAGAGCGACAATTTGTCATTCAAAAGGCAAGGCATGACCAGAAGGTCTATGCCTTGCCTTTTTCATGCCAACTTGTTCGCTCTGGACGTCGCTCGCTGTCCGTCCTCTGCCTGCGGCGTTGCCTTGCTCCGGATGCGGTAGGGTAGTCATTGGGGACGTTCTTAAATGACTAGTCGAAAGGGACACTCTTGCGCCAGATCTGCCGGCCCCACGCGGGGCTCGTCCTGTGCTTTACTGAGATAAAGTGAACGCGCAGATTCGTAACCCACTCGCAACCGTTCTATGGCACGATATTGAACGAATGTATGCTATGCGCCCAAATCGTTTTGGGCAGAGTGGGAGACAGTATGGTCAAGCTGTACGAGGACGGCATCTACCTGCGCGGCGGCAGCGAGGTTGTGCCTGAGGCCGAGGCTGCTGAGCGCGGCATTACGCAGACGCCTGAGGATGCCAAGCGCGGAACCATCGCGTATTCGATCCTTCAGGCACACAATACGTCCGGCGACCCCGAGGCGCTCAAGATTCGCTTCGATGCCATGGCGAGCCACGATATTACCTTTGTCGGCATCATCCAGACGGCGCGCGCCTCGGGCATGGAGCAGTTCCCGCTGCCCTACGTGCTCACCAACTGCCATAACTCGCTGTGCGCCGTGGGCGGCACCATCAACGAGGACGACCACGTCTTTGGCCTCTCGGCTGCCAAAAAGTACGGCGGCATCTTCGTTCCGCCCCATATCGCGGTCATCCATTCCTTTATGCGTGAGAACTTCGCGGGCTGCGGCAAGATGATCCTGGGTTCCGACTCGCACACCCGCTACGGCGCCCTGGGCACCATGGCCGTGGGCGAGGGCGGCGGCGAGCTGGCAAAGCAGCTGCTGCGCGACACCTACGATGTCGCCTACCCCGGCGTCGTCGCCATCTACCTCACGGGTTCCCCGCGCCCCGGCGTTGGTCCGCACGACGTGGCGCTCGCCATCATCCGCGCCGTCTTTGCCAAGGGCTACGTCAAGAACAAGGTCATGGAGTTCGTGGGCCCCGGCATCTCGAGCATGACGACCGACTACCGCAACGGCGTCGACGTCATGACCACCGAGACCACCTGCCTTTCCTCCATCTGGGCCACCGACGAGGACACACACGCGTTTTTGGCCATGCACGGCCGCGGCGACGACTACCGCGAGCTCAAGCCCGCCGATGTCGCCTACTACGACGGCTGCGTCGAGGTCGATCTGTCGAGCATCAAGCCCATGATCGCGCTGCCGTTCCATCCTTCCAACGGCTTTGAGATTGACGAGCTCAACGAGAACCTCGAGGACATCCTTCACGAGGTGGAGCTCGAGGCCGCCAAGATCGGCGAGGGTAAGACGCACTTTAGCCTGCTCGACAAGATCGTCGACGGCAAGCTGCACGTGCAGCAGGGCGTTATCGCCGGCTGCTCGGGCGGCAACTACGACTCCGTGGTCCAGGCTGCCCGCGTGCTCAAGGGCGCCAACACCGGCTGCGGCGAGTTCTCGCTGTCGGTCTATCCCACGAGCCAGCCCGTGGCGCTCGAACTCACGCGTCGCGGCTATATCTACGACCTTATGGAGGCCGGCGCGATCGTGCGCACGGCGTTCTGCGGCCCGTGCTTTGGCGCCGGCGACACGCCTGCCAACAACGGCCTGTCCATCCGCCACACCACGCGCAATTTCCCCAACCGCGAGGGTTCCAAGCCGGGTAATGGCCAGCTGAGCGCTGTGGCTCTGATGGACGCTCGCTCCATCGCGGCGACGGCTGCCAACGGCGGCGTCCTGACGCCGGCGACCGACCTGCCCGAGGAGACTTGGGACGAGGCCTGCGAGTACACCTTTGACGACGCTCCCTACAAGAAGCGCGTGTACTGGGGCTTTGGCAAGGCCGAGCCGGCAGACGAGCTGGTCGAGGGTCCCAACATCAAGCCGTGGCCCGCGATGGAGCCGCTCGGCGACGACATCCTGCTTAAGGTGTGCTCCAAGATCATGGACCCGGTCACCACGACCGACGAGCTCATTCCCTCGGGCGAGACGAGTTCCTTCCGCTCCAACCCGCTGGGTCTGGCCGAGTTTACGCTGAGCCGCCGCGATCCGGCCTACGTGGGTCGCTCCAAGGAGGTCGACGCCGTGGAGAAGCGCCGCGTGGCCGGCGAGGCCACGGGCGACCTGGCGGCGCTCAATGCCGAGCTTGCCGGTGTGTTTGAGGCGCTGACCGGCGCGGGCGTCGCGGCCGATGCCAAGGCGACCGAGTTTGGCTCCATGCTCTATGCCAAGAAGCCCGGTGACGGTTCCGCCCGCGAGCAGGCCGCGAGCTGCCAGCGCGTAATTGGCGGCCTGGCCAACATCGTTCACGAGTACGCCACCAAGCGCTATCGCTCCAACGTCATGAACTGGGGCATGGTGCCCTTCCAGATGGAGGCCGAACCCAACTTTGAGGTGGGCGACTACGTCTTTGTGCCGGGCATCCGTGCCGCGCTCGATGGCGACCTCAAGAACATCGCCGCCTACGTGGTGCGCGCCGATGGTGCGGTCGAGCAGATTGAGCTCTACATTGCCGATATGACGGCCGAAGAACGTGCCATCGTCAAGGCCGGCTGCCTGATCAACTACAACAAGTTCAAGGCCGCTGCCGAGTAACTCTGCTGTACGCCCCGGCCACACCTTTCCCTCGTGCTCACGCGCTTCGCGAGGGTCGCCCGAGGGAAAGGTGTGTTCGGGGCTACCGCGACGCTCTCGTTGGGTCTTGAGGGACGCCAAAAATAGACTTGCTTGAAGCCGCTTCTCTTAATGGGGCGGCTTCTTTTTGTCGAAAACCACCACAAAGGGGGCAGGCGCCTTTGCGGTGGTGGGGGCGAGCTCGATGTTGCCGTGCTTGTTGAACGACATTCTAATGAGCGTCTCTACAGAATTTCATCTGGGCTGGCGGGTTTGGTTGTTTTGGGGATGCCGAGTTTGGATGACGCGAAATCGTCAACATTGTCCTTAATTCCGTCTTTGGTGTAGACAGTGACCATATAGGTGCTGTGTCCGAATTCGCCCTTGTCGCGTGTTGCCCAGGCATCCCAGTAGGCGGCCCCGTTTCGCCCTTTGATTTTTCCGACACGGCGGAGTTCTGTTCGCTTTAATTTCTGGTTGCTATAGATGGTTCGACCGGCTTCCGCGGTGAGCCCGCACTGTCCAAGCAGCTTGTCGAGGACTTGGTTCATGTGGCGCTCATCGGTGTTTGGTGCGTAGTCGTAGGCGAGGGTGATGGAGTCAAGGGGCTGGTCGTCGATCAGATAATTCATTGTCTGAGGTTCGAGGCAGAAATAAGGAGAGCATCCGTCGACCTTGCCGAGCAACGGTAACTTGGACTGCCAACTTCCGGTGGGAATTGCATATTCGTAGAACACGCCACGGCAGACAAAGGAGAGCGAGGTGGCACGCGAGCCGGCGTCGATCATCCCGCAAAGATCGAAGGGCGAGGCGATACCAAAAGAAAAGGGCGTGATGACGATAAGGAAGAGCATCACGATGGGTATGGCGAGAATGGCGATGACGTTGCGACCGGTGGAATGAGACGGCTTCATATGCGCTCCTCGAGACAAAGAGCTGTTGAGGATAGGCAGAAATGGATATGTTCAGAGAACAATTCAAGTTTAATCTCATGGCGTGAGATGGTCGACCGTTAGCGTCGAAAACCACCACAAAGGTGCCTGTCCCCTTTGTGGTGGTGGGGAGCGCGCGGCTTCTTTTGGTGATAGTGTTAGCCGGCGGTATCATTAGGACAAATGGCGCGGGTTTGCATTGTGAGGTGCTTTGCTGTGAGAAGTCCTGCCCGTATTGGATTGATTGTCTTGGCGCTTGCGATCGCTGTGGTTGGCGCGGGCGCTGTCGGTATGGCATTTCTACCTGCTGCGGTGACGGAGCCGGTGGTCAAGCCTGTGACTCAATCTGTCGAACTTCTGACCGGCGACGACAAGCCTGAGACCATTACCGTTGATTTTGATGAGCAACCGGCTGCGCTGGGCATTAGTAATTATCCACGCATTCAGCTTGGGGCTATGCGCTATACCACGGATTCTGGTCTGATCGACAGGGCGTCCGAGCTGCTCAAGGGCAAAATCTTTAAGCGCTGGTATGGATATGCGTCCTATCGGGCAAAAGCGAACGACATGGTTGGCGGATGCCACTCTTCCATCGAGCTGGACACTGCAAACGGCGCAAAGTTATGTGATGTCTCGTACGATCCGGGCTACGAGGACAATGAGGGTCCGGGCATCTACATCATGGACGGCGATGTCGCCTATGTCATGGAGGGCGACCAGACCGAGCTCAACGATTTTATGGGCCAGTGTATCCAAGATGCCTATAAACAGACCTGCTTGCCTGACCCGCAGGCTGCACGCGATAGTGGGTCTGCCCGTACATGGCTGTTCGAGGATGAGATGCCCTGGACCGTCGAATCGGGAAGTACGGGTCCGGCGAAGGAGTAGAGACCGCGACCACCACAAAGGTGTCTGTCCCCTTTGTGGTGGTTTGCATGTCGTGGGAACACTCAGAAAATCTTATATATAGAGACTTAGATTTATGTATAAGATCGCACAAAGCTGGCAACAATACTTCTCGAACAACGTGAAGCCGCCCCGTAGGGCGGCCGCCCCAAGAGAGGTGATTCCATGAGAATCGATAAGCTAGCAATGACGTCGCGCGAGGCGTTGCAGACCGCCATGAGCACGGCTGCCGATGCGCAGGCCGGCGCGGTGGAGCCGATTCACCTGCTGTCTGCCCTGCTCGGTGCCGGCGAGCGCAATATCTCCGTGATCATCGAGCGCATCGGCGCTGATCCGGCCCAGCTCGCACGCTCCACGCAGGATGCCGTCGACCGCGCGCCCAAGGTTTCGGGCGAGGGTCAGCAGATGGGCCTGTCCAACGAGCTCGTCCGCGTCATCGAGAAGGCCGAGAAGAAGGCCACCAAGATGGGCGACAGCTTTGTGGTGACCGAGCATCTGCTGATGGCGCTTGCCGAGGACAAGGGCGAGGCGGGCCGTGTGCTGCGCGACGCCGGCGTCACCAAGGAGCGCATCGAGCAGGTCTACGAGGAGCTGCGCGGCGATGACCGCGTGACGTCCGCCGAGGACAAGACCCAGTTTGAGGCGCTGGAACAGTACGGCCGCAATATCTGCGACCTTGCCCGCGCCGGCAAGCTCGACCCGGTCATTGGCCGTACCGACGAGATCCGTCGCACCATTCAGGTCCTGTCCCGCCGCACCAAGAACAACCCCGTGCTCATCGGCGAGCCGGGTGTCGGCAAGACGGCCATCGTCGAGGGCATCGCCCAGCGTATCGTGGCCGGCGACGTGCCGAGTACCCTGCGCGACCGCGACCTTATCGAGCTCGACATGAGCGCGCTGGTCGCCGGCGCTAAGTACCGCGGCGAGTTCGAGGACCGCTTGAAGGCTGTGCTCAAGGAGGTACAGAAGTCCGAAGGCAAGGTCATCCTGTTCATCGATGAGCTCCACACCATCGTGGGCGCTGGTGCCACCGAGGGCTCCATGGACGCCGGCAACATCCTCAAGCCGGCGCTTGCCCGTGGCGACTTGCACGCGATCGGCGCGACCACGCTCGACGAGTATCGCAAGTACATCGAGAAGGACGCGGCGCTCGCCCGTCGTTTCCAGACCGTTATGGTGAGCGAGCCTACCGTCGAGGACACCATCTCGATCCTGCGTGGCCTCAAGGAGAAGTACGAGATCTTCCACGGTGTGCACATCACCGATAGCGCGCTCGTGGCCGCTGCTGACCTCTCCGATCGCTATATCGCCGACCGCTTTCTGCCCGACAAGGCCATCGACCTGGTCGATGAGGCCGCAAGCCGCCTGCGCATGGAACTCGACAGCATGCCGGTCGAGATTGACGCCACCACGCGTCAGCTCACCCAGCTGCAGATCGAGGAGCAGGCGCTCATGAAGGAGACCGACGACGCCTCCAAGGAGCGTCTGGAGGCCCTGCGCCAAGAGATCGCCGAGGTCCAAGAAAAGCTCAACGTGCAAAAGGCCGGCTGGCTCAACCAGAAGAACGCCATCGACCACGTGCAGGAGCTTAAGGGACAGCTCGACGAGGCCAGAAGCGAAGAGGAGCGCGCGACGCGCAACGGCGACCTGGGCCGTGCGTCCGAGCTGCGCTACTCCGTGATTCCGGGTCTGCAGCAGCAGATTCAGGATTCCGAGGCTGCGCTCGAGGCACAAAAGCAGAAGGACGGCGAGGGTCTCAACGAGCAGGTGACCTCCGATGAGATCGCCGAGGTCGTGAGTGCCTGGACCGGCGTGCCCGTGTCCAAGATGATGCAGGGCGAGCTCGACAAGCTGAAGGGCCTGGAGGGTGAGCTGCATAAGCGCGTCATCGGCCAGGACGAGGCCGTCTCCGCCGTCGCCGCGGCTGTGCGCCGCAGCCGTGCGGGCCTCTCCGATCCGGACAAGCCCATCGGCAGCTTCTTCTTCCTGGGCCCCACCGGCGTGGGCAAGACCGAGCTCGCCAAGGCACTTGCCGAGTGCCTGTTCGACGACGAGCGCGCGCTCGTGCGTATCGACATGTCCGAGTACATGGAGAAGTTCAGCGTCCAGCGTCTGATCGGTGCGCCCCCAGGATACGTGGGTTACGACGAGGGCGGCCAGCTCACTGAGGCCGTGCGCCGTCGTCCGTACTCCGTGATCTTGCTCGACGAGATGGAGAAGGCTCATCCTGATGTCTTCAACGTGCTGCTGCAGGTGCTCGACGACGGCCGTCTGACCGATGGCCAGGGTCGCCAGGTGTCCTTCAAGAACACGATTATCATCATGACGTCCAACGTGGGCTCCAAGGCCATCGCCGATCTGTCCGGTAAGGACGAGGAGGAGATGCGCCATCAGGTCGACGCCGCCATGGCTCAGACCTTCCGCCCCGAGTTCCTCAACCGTATCGACGATATCGTGGTGTTCCATCCGCTCGGCATGGCGCAGATCGAGAAGATTGTCGACATCCAGCTTGCCGACGTTCGCGCACGCCTGGCCAAGGAGCGCATGACGCTTGCCATCACCCCGGCGGCCAAGCAGATGCTCGCCGTGGGTGGCCTGGACCCCGTGTTCGGTGCCCGTCCGCTCAAGCGCCTGGTTCAGCGCGAGGTCGTGGATGCCATCGCCGCCGCTATCATCGACGGCACGGTGCGCGAGGGCGATCAGGTGACGGTCGATGCCGACAAGGACGGCGGCTTTACCGTCGTGTGCGACAACACGCCGGCGGCCACCTACGAGGTCCCCGACGCCGAGTAGGTTTTGGGCCATGCCTTAAAATCTACCAGCCGTCTCTAAACGCCAAGGGCGGCGGATCCAATTGGGTCCGCCGCCCTTTTTCGTGCGACAATCGATGATATTGAACGGATGCGATGCGAGGAGCTATGCAGATGAAAGACGAGATCAAGACAAGCGCGCCGGCGACCGATGCCGCACCCGCCGCACCCAAGCCTGTGCCTAAGCCGGCGCCCAAGCCGCGCGACCCCTACATCCGTGCCGAGAACGAGGACGATGACGGCTACGATCCCTACAGCGATCGCCGCCCCGAGCGCGAGCCGCTGTTCGAAGCCGACCCCTGGCGCTAGTTGCATCAAGTAGCTAATTTGGCGATGATTTCCTGGGACGGGGTAGTCAAAAAAGTCCCGTCCCAAATCGACTGTCCAGGGAGTCGCATTCGAGCTTGGTTGCCCTCTCAGCCACTCGGCATCCTTCGAGCAGTAATAGTGAAAAAACTTGCTTAAGTGTTAATCAAGTCAGACATAATCTTGATCTCTAATTAATCAAGAATCGCTATAATTTTGATTAGCTAGAGAGCAAGATTGGAGAATCATGGCATTCAACGACTTGGTGGCCCAGAAAATAAAGGACTTTGAGCAACAAGGAGTTCCACAGGTCTTTGAGCGCGACCTTGATCTGGGAAACCCGCAGGAACCCAAGCGCGACAACATCGTAAATGTGATTGTGGGAGCCCGTCGTTGTGGAAAGACGTATCGCCTGTATCAGGAGATGCAGCGGCTTCAGGGTCAAGGTATCGAGCTTGACCGGATGCTTTATTTCAATTTTGAGGATGAGCGCTTGCGTCCGTATGAGCCGTCGCTGCTAGCGGACGTGCTCGATACATTCTATGCGCTATATCCTGCTGCTCGAACCGAGGGTGCCTACATTTTCTTCGACGAAATCCAGGAAATTCCCGAATGGGGTGCGTTTCTGCGGCGTGTGGTCGATACGGAGAAAGCGACCGTCTACGTGACGGGATCTTCTTCTAAGATGCTGTCTGCCGAGCTCAAGAGCGAGTTTAGGGGTCGTTCTCTCGTTCGGGAGCTTTTTCCGATGAGTTTTTCGGAATATGTCCGTTACAACACGGGGGCCGTACCCGCGCCAGATGCACCGTTGTCCTCAAGCGACGCGGCGGTGCTTCGGAACCAGCTGAGTGGATACCTTGAGCGGGGAGGGTTTATCGCGACGCTTGACCAGGCACCCGCCGATGCGATTCAGCTGCTGCAGGAGTATGCATCGCGTACGGTTGCAATGGACGTTGTCGAACGATTCGATATCAGGAACCCTCGACTGGCCTCGCTGTTCTTGGCGCGCTGCATGGCGTCGTCGGGGCGAGAGCTTTCGGTAAACAAGGTATACAACGAGTTTAAGAGCAGGCAGATACCTGTAAGCCGCAATACGCTGAGCGATCTACTTGCGTACTACGAGGATGCCTACCTGCTGTTTTCGGTCTCTGAGTTTAGCCGGTCGCTTGCAAGCAATACGCGATCCGCATCCAAGGTGTACGCTGCGGATCCCGCGATGTTTGGGGCGTTTTCGCCCGCGGCGGTATCGGACCAGGGGCAGCGGCTTGAGACCGCGGTGTTTAATGCGCTGAGAAGAAGGACCCCTGCAGCTCGGACCGGCTCGGTTTGCCGCCTGCTGTTCAAGAACGGCAGCAGGAACCATGAAGTGGACTTTGTAGCTGGGGACGCATTGCTTATGCAGGCGTATGACCTGGTACAAGTTAGTGTTGAGATGACAAACGAGAAGACTCGCGAGCGCGAAATCGACGCGCTCGATGCCGCGATGGCACAATTCGGCCTTGGGGAATCGACGATTGTAACTATGGATGAACAGGCCGATCTCTCGTGCGAGAACGGCGTAGTCCACACGGTGCCCGCGTGGAGATGGCTTCTTGCGTAGCTTCTGCCGGGGCTCGGGGGCAATCGCATCACGTAGCTCATTTAGGACGGGGCTCTTTTTGCTACTCAGGTCGAGCGGGCGGAAAAGTAGCAAAAAGAGCCCCGTCCCAAAAAGACTGGTCTGGGCGGAGCAGACGGCTAGTCCTGGGCTTTGATACTCGGCAGCAGGATCTGCGCGAGGTAGTCGGTCTCAAGTTTGGTCGCGGCGTCTGCCTTGCCGTCTTTGCCGACCAGTACGTTCTTGATCTGGCTATAGGTGTAGCGGTTACCGGTCGTGAGCTCGACAAGCTCAATGGCCGTGTCCATGGGGTAGGTTGACACGGGATTCTGCGTCCGTCCGTTGATGGTCTGGGGCACCACGTACGGATAGACGGGGCCGCTGGCGTAGACGGTATAACCGTTGCCTAGATTGGCCGCACCCAAAACCGTATCGCCCTCATCGGGCGTAAAGCTCTCGCCCTCGCGCACCGCGACGAGCGTCACAATCGGCGTATCGCTGTCGCCGGCAAGATAGATGCATAGCGTGCTGCCATTTTGCCAAGTCTCGACCTTGCCGTACCACTCGACGGGGATATCGAGCTGGTAGAGGTCGGTTGCCTTGTGGCGAGCGTCAGCATCGCGGGCTGCCTGTGCCTTTTGCGCGCTCACGGCATTGACGGCGGCATTGCGCCGTGCGGTTGCCGCCTGCTGGAGCACCTTGGCGGTGGCGGCGGAGCTCGCGCCCCCCTCCTCGGCATATTTGGCGGCGGCATCGATCTGGTCGTCAGTCACCGTGTCAGCCGAAGGCACCTTGAGCTTAAAGGCGGCCTGGCTGCTTAGGTCCTGTCCGTCGCTCTTGATCGTGACCTGCGCCTTGGTGGTCGGCACGGTATAGACGGTGCCGTCGGACGCGATGGGGGAGGCGGCAATGGAGAGCGTGTAGTTACCGGGTAGCAGTTTGATGCCACGGCCGTGCTCGTCAACATAGAGTGTTTCGCTCACGGAGGAGCCATCAGCGTCCTGACCGCTCACCTGTACGGGAATCTTGGAGCCGGTGGAACAGTCGAGGCCCGCGGCATGCACGCCAATCTGCACTGACATCATCGTGTGGGCATTGGCGGCGACAGCTGCAGCCTGCTCTTGCTGATATCCGTTCCAGGCAGCATAGCCTGCACCGCCGGCGACGAGCGCGACGGCCACGACACCGGCGACCATCAGATTGCGGCGCTTGGGCGACATCTTGCGATGGCGGACCTCGGCTTCGTGTGCCGAGGGAACGGACGGCAGGGGAATATCGCCCATGGCGATGGTCTCATCCACGGCTGGTGCGGAACCCAGGCCAGGAAGCTCGCGGGTCAGCGAATCCTCGGCCGGCAAGCTGTCGAGCAAGACGGTTTCCTCGCCCGTGTCGGATTCGGGCTGATTGCCGGCCTCGCTTTCGGTGTCTTCGTGACCTGCCTCGTCTTCGGTGGGCGCGGCGCCATCGTCTTTTGCATCCTGATCATCGAGCTGCGCCTCGATTTCCGGCTCATCCTGCACATCAACGCTCGAATCGTCAAACGTAATCTCGGCCAGCGCGATCTGGTCTAGACTCTCCAGGGCCTCGGCACACGCTTCTGCATCTTGGACCGCATCCTCTTGGCCCATCGTCTCATCTTTCATATATCCCCCAAGCTCAATATCGGGACAACAATGTACCCAAAAATGGAGCCATATAAAGCGCATACGAAATATAAGATCCGATTTAACCTGAGCGCATCGTTCGGCCGCATCCTCGCAACAACAAAAAGCCCCCGGAAAGCGGACAAATCGCTTTCCGGGGGCATGCAATACGTTGCATTGCGCGGAGTCGGCCAGGCGGCTTCACATTCAAGCGGCGTTCGCGCTGGGCATGTTACTCGGCGTGTGCGTAATCCACCTTGGCGCGGCGAGCGGTAGCCTTCTCCCAATCGCTGGTGCCCTCAAAGACATCCTGCTTATAGGGATTGCGGCCGAGCTTCTTGGCGCGGTAGGCGATGTAGATGATCGCGGCGACGTTGGCGATCAGCGCGGCAATCGAGACCGCGGTGGCGGCGCCGGGGTCGAGCGTGGAATGGGTCACAAAGATGGACTCCTCCTGGAAGTACGGGAACACCTGGGCAAACATGCACCAAATGGCCAGCGTAAAGGCGCGGTTTTGGATCCAGCCGCCCTTGTTCCAGATAAAGGCGGCGACGGTGGGCGCCAGCAGCAGCGCAAAGCCGCAGAACCAGGAGTGGGTGGGCAGGCAGTTGTAGGTGTAGCAGAAGTTCCAGATATCGTAGGCGACGATGTAGACCCAGGTCATGTCGGGCCACAGCATGTCGGTCTGATCCTCGGAGGCGTAGACGCTCCACCAACCGGTCATGCAGAAGATGTTGATGATACCGGCGATGCCGTTGAACACGTTGTTCCAGCCGGCCAGCTGCGTGGCACCTTCGGAGGTGACCCAGGTGGACTCGCCCAGGACAAAGAAGTGATAGGCGCTCTCGAAGTCGGACACGACGGCGATCATGATGTTGATGGCGACGATCACAAACGGCCATGCGCGGAACCAATGCGCCTTGCCGATCTTGCCCCACTGGTACTTAATGGCAATGAAGCCCCAGCACCCGGCCAGCGCCGCGTATACCTTGGCGTAGTGGAACCAGCTGTTCTGGTACACATGGGTGGGGTTGGTGAGCGCCCACTCGGCGCCCTGTGAGACGCCGATGGCGATGGCGACGCAGTAGATGGTCATGGCCAGCGGAGCCACGCCAAAGATGATTGCCGCGCCCAGCTTGGTGCGGCGGCCGACCTCGTTGAGCACGATCAGGCCAATAAAGACCATGGCCCAGCCGGCCCAGTGGATAAGGGTATCGCTACCCCAAACATCGAACAGCATGCTGCTCTCCTTTCACACGCCCGCGGCCCCTCTTCCGATCGCGGGCAGTTTGGCCAAATGTCGTCAGTTCTGGGGCTTGCGCTCCGGATACTTGGCGGTATAGCCCTCGATGTGGAGTGTCGAGGCGATGATTTCCTTGACCGTCTCGTCGGGCACATCGGGGTGCGTGCGGATATACATCAACAACCCCATGATGAGGGTGTAGAACGTCTCGTAGACATGGTCGATGCGTAGCTCATGATGAGCGACAAAATCCACCACGGTGGTGTCGCAGATATACTGCGCCACGCGCTGGACCACGTTGTGCAAAAAGCCGCCGTAGAGCGCGCCGCTGCTCGAGGTGAGCGTACTCGGCAGTTCGTGGCCGCTGGCGACCAGGCGCTTAAAGAGCGGGGCAACGGTGTCGAGCGCGCCCTCGATGTCGCCAACCGTGCGGCTGGCATTCCACTGCTCGAGCTCGGAGATAAAGCCGTCGATCGCCTCGTCCATAACAGCGGTGACGGCGGCGTCCATATCGGCAAAGTAGTGGTAGAACAGCGAGCGCGTGCAGCCGGCTCGCTTGGTCACAGCCGATACCGATAGGTGGGACACGCCCAGCTCGGAGCTCACGGTGCGCACGGCGGCGAGGATCTCGCGACGGCGTTCGTCGCCCGTCAAGCGCTTTGCCGCGCTATCGGATGCGGGGACGGTATCGACCACAGAGGTATCTGCTGTGTTGTTGCCCATGTTTTGCCGCCTTTCATCCGTTTGTGCCCGACCGTTCGCCTAACAGTCTTGAATATTGTTGACGGTTCGTCAATACTGTTTTTGACACAATGTCAACTAATGGCGGGTGAACGGCATGGGGGCATGCCCGGCCTGCAAAAAAGAGGGGTGCTGCGTGCCTGCTAGGCTGCGGCAAGAGAAGGGACAACCATGATTCTCAACGGACCGGGGATTAGCTACACCGAGCCCGATATCGGCGCGGAGTTCGTGCCGCCGCTGCCGGAACATCCGCGCGAGGCAATCGTCAAGCTGTGCGAGCACTGC
>CABUJN010000044.1:0-18585 GCA_902491935.1 uncultured Collinsella sp. | reverse complement strand
CGTAGCGGGTGGTTTAAAGCTGGCCGCTGCGCGGCCAGCAGACTAAAGTCTTGAATAAAAAAACCGCCCCGTATGGAGCGGTTTTACCCTTTATATATCGAGCGCCTCGGCCATCGCTGCCGTAGTGATTGCCGTGGTTCCACAACAACTGCCCACCATTGCGGCGCCGGCATGTCTCCATTCGATGCATGCGCGCGCGAAAGCTTCGGGGTTCTCGTGCCATACGGGGCCATCCTGAGTCTGGACCGGATCGCCCACGTTGGGACGCACCGTGACGGGAGTAGTCGCCGATGCAACCATCCTGGGCACCGCCGCGTTCGCGGCCGCAAGCGAACAGCAATTAACACCAACCGAGTTTGCGCCGTGTTTTTCGGCGTACAAAACGGCTGCCTCGATGTTGAGGCCATCGCCCAACAGGTCGCCTTTATCGTCAACGACAAAACTCACCAGAACAGGCATGCCGTCGGCGGCGTCTCGGGCGCCGGCAAGCATGGGCTGCAAATTACGGATAGACGTCACCGTCTCGATCAGCAGACCGTCAACGCCGGCATTGAGCAAGGCGTGCGCCTGTTCGCGCGCAATGCCTCGGATTTCACGATACTCGGCAGAGTCCTCGGCAAACCACTCAATACCGATCGGGCCCATCGAGCCCAGCAGCAGCTGAGGATGCGCCTGGCGGGCATCGTCGACGGCCCCGCGATTGACCTCCGCCACGGACGGCGCAATCTGGTCGTGTTTGAGGGCATAGCTTGATGCCTGAAAGGTGTTGGTAATGAGCACCTGCGCGCCGGCGGCGACATACAAGCGATGGATACGAGAAACGGTCTGCGGCTCTGCCAGATTCCAAAACGCCGGTGGAATGTCGGCGGCATCGTACTCACTCAACAGAACACTGCCCATGGGGCCCTGCGCCAACAAGGTCTCGCTCGACAAGCGGCGCGTAAGTTCCTCGGCACCAAAGCGGTTGTAATAACTCGTATCCATATATATCCCGCTATTCCTCGACGCTGATTCCCTGCTTTTCGAGATAGGCGAGCCAGCGGCTCATCGTGTCCTCGGATAGCGCATGCTCCATCATGCAGGCCTCGGAATCGGCTCGCTCAAATTCGACACCGAGCTCCTGAACCAAAAACGTGCGGATGAGGCGATGACGGTACCAGATAGCCGTGCCAACCTCGCGGCCGCGATCGGTCAGGATCACCTTGCCGTAGTGCGATTGCTCGACAAGCTCGGATGCCTTGAGCGCCGAAACCGCTTTATTGACCGATGCCTTGGAGACGCCAAGGCGCTGCGCGATGTCGACCGATCGCACGCCGTTGGTTTCCCCCTCTTCGCTTTCAATGCGAACCATGCACTCCAAGTAGTCTTCGTTCGCCACCGTCAGATGTAGTTCGCGCGAGCTATTTGTCGTATCCATGATCTTCCGTCCCTTCTGCATTCAATGGCTGATTCTACCCCATCCAAGCGTCGTGGTATGCCGTGGCATACCGTGCTAGAGTTCTTGTTGCACACGACGACCAAGATTGGAGCGATCTTTATGGAAAACACCACCACGAGCCCCGATGTCCTCGAACGCTTTTTGCGCTACGTCCAGATCAACACGCAGTCCGAGGATGCAAACTGCGACCAGGTACCCTCGAGCGCCGTTCAGTTTGACCTTGCCAACGTGCTGGCTGAAGAGCTGCGCGAGCTTGGTGCGGAAGATGCCTACGTGACCGAGCACGCCTATGTCTGCGCGCATATCCCCGCAAGTGCGGGCGCTGAGGACAAGCCCGCCCTGGGCCTGATCGCCCATCTCGATACCACCGAAGTTGCACCGGGCGCCGGCGTGAAGCCGCACATCGTACACTACGAAGGCGGCGACCTGGTCTGCGGCACGGTTGACGGTAAGCCCGTTGCCATGAGTACCGCCAAGCTTCCCGCCCTGAACGACCTCGCGGGTGAGGACCTGGTCTGCAGCGATGGCACCACGCTGCTGGGCGCGGACGACAAGGCAGGCGTCGCCGAGATCATGTCGCTTGTCGCGCGTATCGCTCAGGACCCTTCTTTGCCCCATCCCGCACTCGGCATTTGCTTCTGCCCTGACGAGGAAATCGGCCACGGAGCCGAGCTGTTGGATATCGCTACCTTTGGCTGCAAGTACGCCTACACGGTCGACGGCGGCCCCATCGGCGAGCTGGAGTGGGAGTGCTTTAACGCCGCCGAGGCGACCGTCCGCTTTGAGGGCCAGTCCATCCACCCGGGCGACGCTAAGGGCCGTATGGTCAACGCAGGCAATCTGTTCTGCGACTTCAACGCGTTGCTCCCCTACGCGCAGCGCCCGGAGTATACGGAAGGCTACGAGGGCTTTTATCACCTTGAGGGTGTATCTGCGACCGTCGATCACGCCACAGCGCGCTATATCGTCCGCGACCATGACGCCGCCAAGTTCCAGCAGAAACTCGACCTTATTGATGCCGCCGCCTCGATGCTCAACCAGCGTCTGGGTGAGGAGCGCGTGACGGTCGAGATTAAGCAGCAGTATCGAAATATGGCCGAGATCGTTCGTGACTATCCCGAGCTTATTGATGTTGCCAAGGAAGCCTACCTTGCCTGCGGCGTTGAGCCCCAAGTGCTGCCGATTCGTGGCGGCACCGACGGCGCCCAGCTGTCGTTCCGCGGTCTGCCCTGCCCCAACCTTTCCACCGGCGGCTATTGCTACCACGGCGTCAACGAGTTCGTCCCGGTCAGTTCGCTCGTCAAGATGACCGACGTCCTGCAGGAGCTCGTCGCCCGCTTTGCATAAGCCTGGCTGCAAAAGCCCAAAAGACGAATCGCCCCGTCCTCAACCGAGAACGGGGCGATTTTTTTGCTGCAACGAGAACAGGTTGACGCACGCCAGCCTCTTGAAGCAAGGAGTGTCCCAAACTGCCGGTACAAAAGGAACGTCCCCAAGTGCCAAGTGGACTACCCAACTGCAAGTGACGACATCGCTGGTTGAATCAACGTCAGCGAGCGACGTCCAGAGCGAACAAGTTGGCATGAAAAAGGCAGGGCATTGACCTTCTGGTCATGCCCTGCCTTTTGAATGACAAATTGTCGCTCTGGGCGGCGCGCAGCGTCGAGCCGTTACGCGGGCTGGTAAGCCCGCGTAACCCTAGTAGTTGGCTTCGTAGCCGTTGCCGTCGCCGGTGGGCTCTTCGTAGTAGTCCGAATCGCTCGAATCGCTTGAGTCATCGGAATCGTCAGAGCTGACCGATGAGGTTGCGGTACCGTTTGCGTAGTCGTCAGACGTGTTGTTGTTCAGGTCGCCGATCGTAGAGCTGGAACCGTCGGAAAGACCCATGGTGTTGGGACCCTTGGGATCCTTGCCGGCATCGACGCGCTCCATCATTTCCTTGAGCTCGTCCTCGTAGACAAAGACGTAGCTCACACCGTCGATCATGGTGCTGTCGTCGGCATACGAGGGCAGGTTGGCCGAGTAGATGCCGTCGACATCCATACCGCGCATGGCATTGACCGTAGCCACGATATCCTGAACGCTCATATCGGTCACGAGCATATCGGACAGCGAATTAACCAGGCCAAAGATCTTCGTGGCATCGAAGTTATTGAGAATCTGGTTGGCAAGGGCGCCAAGCACCTGACGCTGGTGGCGCATGCGCGTGTAGTCGCCGTCGGCATAGGTGTAGCGGCAGCGGGCATAGGTAAGGGCGGTGGCGCCGTCCATATGCTGCTGACCAGCGGTAATCTTAATATCCAGGTGCTCGGGGTCGTCAACATCATCGGTTGCGTTAATGTCGATACCGCCAACCGAATCAATCAGCGCCTGCATACCGTCGAAGCTGACCTCGGCATAGTGGGAAATCTGAACACCGCACAGCTCGTTGACCGCCTCGACCATGGCCTCGGCGCCG
Source organism: uncultured Collinsella sp. (assembly GCA_902491935.1). GTDB lineage: Bacteria > Actinomycetota > Coriobacteriia > Coriobacteriales > Coriobacteriaceae > Collinsella. Next base: position 14,689 of record CABUJN010000044.1, on the reverse strand, counting down.
CCAACGGTATGGCAGGCGTTGATCTTCATGGTCTCGCCCTTGTACTCGACCTTGGTGTCGCGCGGAACGGAAATGAGCGTCGCCTGCTTTTGCGTGGGGTCGATGCGTGCCAGGATAATCGAGTCGGCACGATACGTATCCTCGCCCGGACGGCCGTCGGTGCCAAGAAGCAGCACGTAGAACGGATCCTTTGCCTCATCGGTGTCAACCAGAACCCGACGCAGATTGTCGGTAATGACATTAGAATCGCCGAGCTTGCCCATAATGGTGGCAAACCACAGGCCGGCAGCGGTAGTGGCACTCAGCAGCACGCCAAGCACGACAATGAGCGCGACGTGACGAATCGTGTGGCTACGGCGACGTTGACGAGCGCGCTCGGAATAGCGAGCCACGTTATCGCGACTGTAGATCTTGGCCTGCGCACCAGTTGAGGGTCTTCGGGCGGTGGTATCCGCGAGGGGCTTTTTATTAAACATAGGCAACCTGTATTAGTAGATGACGGGATCGGGGACGGTAGCATGCTCGACATGCGCGCCGAGCGCCTGCAGCTTTTCGACAAACTGCTCGTAGCCGCGCTTGATGTGATGGATGGCCGAAACCTCGGTCGTCCCGTCGGCGATCAAGCCCGCTACGACGAGGGCCGCTCCGCCACGCAGATCGGGCGAGGTAACCTGTGCACCCGAGAAGCCCTTGACGCCATGAATCATGGCATGATGGCTCTCGATACGAATGTCGGCACCCATGCGCACCAGCTCAGAGGCAAACATAAAGCGATTCTCGAAGATGTTTTCGGTAATAACGGAACTGCCGTCGGCAAGGGCGGAGAGCACCATAATCTGCGCCTGCATGTCGGTCGGGAAACCGGGGAACGGAAGCGTCTGGATGTCGACCGGCTTGATGCGCTCGGCACGGTTCACATGGACGCCATCTTCGACGCGCTCGCAGTCGATACCCATGAGCTCCATCTTCTTGAGCACCATGCCCAAGTGAATGGGGCAAAAACCCGTGACGTCGACACCGCGATCGTCGGCCATCAACGCACCGGCAACGATAAAGGTACCGGCCTCGATGCGGTCGCCCACCACGCGATGGGTAACGGGATGGAGCTCTTCCACGCCTTCGATAGTCACGACGGGCGTACCGGCGCCGACAATCTTGGCGCCCATCTCGTTGAGCATGTTAGCGAGATCGACGATCTCGGGCTCGCGGGCGGCATTATCGATAACCGTGGTGCCCTGTGCGCGCACAGAGGCCATGATGAGGTTCTCGGTCGCACCGACGCTGGCGAACTCGAGCGTGACGGTGGTACCGCGCAGACCTTGGGGCGCATTAGCGTTGATGTAACCGTGGGCGGTATCGAACTCAACGCCCAGGGCCTCAAGACCAAGAATGTGCATATCGATCTTGCGAGCACCCAGGTTGCAGCCGCCCGGCATGGCAATTTTGGCGCGATGGAAGCGGCCCAGCAGGGGTCCCATGACGGCGGTGGAAGCGCGCATCTTGGCAACGAGCTCGTAGGGGGCCTCCCATGAATCGACCTGAGAGGTATCAATCTCGAGCGTGTGCTCGTCGAGAACATCGATCGTAGCGCCCATGCCCTTGAGCACCTTGCCCATCACGTGGACATCGGAAATATCGGGCACGTTCTGCAGCGTCGTCTTGCCCGGCGCCAGAAGCGTTGCCGCCATGAGTTTGAGTGCGGAGTTCTTGGCACCCGAAACGGGCACGGAGCCTCCGATGGCGTGGCCACCCTCAACGCGGATAATATCCAAGGTCTACCCTTTCAAAAAGCATGCCCGGGATGGCTGGGCCATCCCGGGCATGATGTGTTCGCAAATGGTCGAACGCTAAATCGTTTGACTATTGGGCAAGCTTGAGCTTACACCATGCGATTTCATTATAGAGGTAGGCGCGGCGTGCATCATCCTCCGACAAATTACCCAGCTTCTCTTCAAAACCTTGAATATCAGCTTTAAGCTTGTCGGCATCGACGGTCGCCAAATCGCAAGCGCGCTCGGCGAGAACGGTCACGACATCGTCCGCAACCTGGGCATAGCCGCCGGCCACGGCAAACGTGTGGTCGACAGTGCCCATGGCCTTATCGGAAACGCGAACGTAACCGCGGTCGATCGTGCAGATCTCGCTGGAGTGAGCGGGCAGGACGCCAAACTCGCCATCCGTGGACGGAATCGACACAAACGCAGCGTCGCCCTCATAGGCGCAGCTCACGGGGCACACGATGCGGATACGCATAACCTACTTCTCCCCCATCTTGCGGGCGCGCTCGCGCACGTCCTCAATCGTGGAAGCATAGCGGAAAGCCTGCTCGGGCAGGTCATCGGCCTTGCCATCGACAATCTCGGCGAAAGAGCGGACGGTATCCTCGACGCGGACGTAGACACCGGGGTTGCCGGTGAACTTCTCGGCGACGTGGAAGGACTGCGAGAGGAACTGCTGAATCTTACGGGCACGGTTGACCGTAAGGCGCTGCTCCTCGGACAGCTCGTCCATACCCAGAATTGCGATGATGTCCTGAAGGTCGGAGTACTCCTGCAGGAGCTCCTGGACCTTGACGGCGACACGGTAGTGCTCCTCGCCGACGATCGAGGGATCGAGAGCGTCGGAGGAAGACGCGAGCGGGTCGATAGCCGGGAACAGGCCGAGCGACGAAATGCTACGCGAAAGAACCGTGGTGGCATCGAGGTGCGTAAACGTCGTGGCAGGCGCCGGGTCGGTCAGGTCGTCTGCGGGGACGTAGACAGCCTGGACGGAAGTAATGGAGCCCGTCTTGGTCGAGGTAATGCGCTCCTGGAGGTCGCCCATCTCGGTTGCCAGCGTGGGCTGGTAACCAACGGCGGAGGGCATACGGCCCAGCAGTGCGGAAACCTCGGAACCTGCCTGGGAGAAGCGGAAGATGTTGTCGATGAACAGCAGAACGTCCTGGCCGCGATCGCGGAAGTACTCAGCGGTGGTAAGGCCGGCCAGACCGATGCGCAGACGCGCTCCGGGCGGCTCGTTCATCTGACCATAGACCAAGCAGGTCTTGTCGATAACGCCAGACTCGCTCATCTCGAGGAACAGGTCGGTGCCCTCGCGGGTACGCTCGCCGACGCCGGTGAACACCGAGGTGCCGCCGTGCTCCTGGGCGAGGTTGTTGATGAGCTCCTGGATCAGAACGGTCTTGCCGACGCCGGCGCCGCCGAACAGACCTGTCTTGCCGCCGCGGATGTAGGGCTCGAGCAGGTCGACGGCCTTGATGCCGGTCTCGAAGATCTCGGTCTTGGTGGTGAGCTCGTCGAAACGGGGCGCTGCATGGTGGATGGGGTAGAACTCCTCCACCTCGGGCATGGGCTTGCCGTCGACGGGCTTGCCCATGACGTTCCAAATGCGGCCGAGCGTCTTGGGACCAACGGGCATCTTCATGGGCTCACCGGTATCGGTGGCGATGAGGCCGCGCTGCAGGCCGTCGGTCGAGGACATGGCGACCGTGCGGACGACGCCGCCCGGAAGCTGGCTCTCGACCTCGAGGATCGTGCTCAGATGACCGATCGGGGTCTCGGCCTCGACCGTGAGCGCGTTGTAGATCGGGGGCACCGCGCCGTCAAACTTGACGTCGACGACAGGGCCGATGATTCGCACGATGCGACCATCACCGGCAGTCGTCTTCTTGGTGGCTTCCTCGACCGCAAGCTTTACGGTGTTATTAGCCATTACTGTTCCTCCAATGCTGAGGCTCCGCCGACGATCTCGTTAATCTCGGTCGTGATCGAAGCCTGGCGCACGCGACTATACGTGCGGGTAAGGGTCGAGATGATCGCGGTGGCGTTTTCCGTCGCGGAGTGCATGGCCTTGCGGCGTGCACCCTGCTCGGCAGCCGCCGAATCGATCAGGGCCTGGTAGATGACCGTCAGGATATAAGACGGCACAAGCTTGCCGAGAACATGCTCGGGAGAGGGCACGAACTCGAACGTGGACGAGATGCGCTTAGGGGCGTCGGTCTCGTTCTTACGCGGACCGTGGGCCATAGCGATCATCTCGGGGTCGAGCGGCAACAGATGCTCGACGCGAAGCTCCTGATCCACGCGGTTCTTGGCGTGGTGGTAGACAAGCTCGACACGGTCAAGCTCACCGGCACGATACGCATCGCAGATATGAGAGGAGATCATGCGGGCCTGATTGAAATCGGGCTCAGAGGAGTTGCCCTCAAAGTGCATGACAACGTTTGCGCGGTCACGGAAATACGTGGCCGGCTTACGCCCGCACGCGATGATCTCGCATTCGATGCCGTCGTTCGCCCAAGAAGCGGCGAGCTTTTCGGCCGTGCGCTCCACCGTCGTATTGAAACCGCCGGCAAGGCCGCGGTCCGAGGCAATAACGACAATCAGGCCATGCTTGACGCTCTCATGCTTCTGCAGCATGGGATCGGTGCCCGAACAGGAGGCGTCGCCGGCGACCGTCAACATGACGTCGGTCAGCGCCTCCTTATAGGGCTCGGCCTGCTTGGAGCGATCGAGGGCACGACGAATCTTGGCCGTAGAGACCATCTCCATCGTGCGCGTGATCTGCTTGGTCGTGGTAACCGAGGAGATTCGCTTCTTAATGTCGCGAAGGTTGGCCATGGGGCTTAGTTCTCCTCTGATCCAGAAACATCCGAATGGTGCTTGGCCATGAACTGCTGCTTGAAGTTGCCGATGACGCGCAAGAGCTCAGCCTTGGTGTCATCATCGATCTTCTTGGCGCGAACCTTGTCGAGCAGCGAACCAAAGCCATTGTCCATGTACTCGATGAGCTCGGCACGGAAAGGCAGCACGTCGGCGATCTCCAGGTCATCCAGGAAGCCCTCGTTGCCAGCGAACAGCGTAACGATCTGCTCGCCAACCTCAAACGGCTTGTAACGCGGCTGCTTCAGGAGCTCGGTCATGCGAGCACCGTGGGTCAGCTGCTTCTGAGTAGCCTCGTCGAGGTCGGAGCCGAACTGCGTAAAGCCAGCGAGCTCCTGATAGGAAGCGAGGTCCAGACGGAGGTTGCCGGCGACCTGCTTCATGGCCTTGGTCTGCGCATCGCCACCGACGCGGGACACGGAGATACCCACGTCGACTGCCGGGCGCTGACCCTGGAAGAAGAGCTCGGACTGCAGGTAGATCTGACCATCGGTAATGGAAATGACGTTGGTCGGAATGTAGGCCGAGACGTCGCCGTCCTGGGTCTCGATGATCGGCAGTGCCGTCATGGAGCCGTAACCGTTCTTCTTGGACATCTTGACGGCACGCTCGAGCAGACGAGAGTGCAGGTAGAAGATGTCGCCAGGATAGGCCTCGCGTCCGGGCGGACGATGCAGCGTCAGCGACATCTGACGGTAGGCCACAGCCTGCTTGGACAGGTCATCGTAGATGACGAGCACGTGGCCGCCGGGGTTGGTCTCGCTGGCGGGCTTGCCGTCCTCGCCGTTGTACATAAAGAACTCGCCAATAGCGGCACCGGCCATAGGCGCGATGTACTGCATAGGGGCGGAATCGGCAGCGGTGGCCGAAACGATGATGGTGTAGTCGAGCGCACCGTGCTGAGCGAGGGTCTCGCGGATGTTGGCAACCGTGGAGGCCTTCTGGCCGATGGCGACATAGATGCAGACCATGCCCTTGCCGCGCTGGTTGAGGATAGCGTCGATGGCGATGGCGGTCTTACCGGTCTTACGGTCACCGATGATGAGCTCACGCTGACCGCGGCCAATAGGCACCATGGAGTCGATAGCGAGCAGACCGGTCTGAACCGGCTCGCACACCGGGGTACGATCGATGACGCCGGGAGCCTTGAACTCGATGGGGCGACGGTGCGTAGCGACGATGTCGCCCAGGCCGTCGATGGGCTGGCCGAGCGGATTGACGACGCGGCCGAGCATGGCACGGCTCACGGGGATATCCATAATTCGGCCAGTGGTGCGGCACTCGTCGCCTTCCTTGATGGAGTCGACGGCACCAAACAGAACGGCGCCGACCTCGTCACGGTCAAGGTTCTGGGCAAGGCCGAAGACGGTCTCACCGGTATCGGAGCTCTTGAACTCCAGAAGCTCGCCTGCCATGGCGCTCTTGAGGCCGGAGACGCGCGCGATGCCGTCGCCTACCTCGTCGACCGTTGAAACCTCATGCGTATCGACCGTCGCGGAGAGGCTCGTGAGCTGCTCCTGCAGTTTCTTGGCGATATCCTGGGCATTGAGGGTTTCGGACATTAGGCTTCACCTCCGTACGAATTAGCAGAGTTTGCGAGGGTCTCCTGCGCGATGCGCAGCTGCGTCTTGACGGAAATGTCACGACGCTCGCCGCGGGCCTCGAGCACCAGGCCGCCCACGATAGACGGGTCGACCTGCTCGATAAGGAATACTTTGCGGCCGAAGTCCTGCTCGCATTTCTTAGTGATGGTTTGACGCAGCTCGTCGTCGAGCGGGATCGCCGTGGTGACGGTCACGCCCACTACATCCTCGTCTTCCTCGGCAACATACTTAAAGGCAGCTGCCACCTTGGGAAGAAGGTCGAGCTGGTCGCGCTTGGACATGGTGTCGAGCACGGCGATGATCTCGGGGCTGGCAGAAGCCAGGCGCTCGACCATCTCGAGGTCCTCGAACACATGGTTCTCGGCCTTGGCGGCTTCCAAAAGGGAACGCGCGTAGGTCTCGAGCACCTTGTCCTGATAGCGGCTAGTCGGCATTCAGGCTACCTGCTTCCTGGATGTAGCGCTCGATGAGCTTCTTCTGCTCGGCATCGTCCTCGAGTGCCTCGCCCACGATCTTGGAGGCGACGGCAACGGACAGGTCGGCGATGGAGCTCGCGGCACCGGCGTAGATGGACTTGCGCTCGTCCTCGACGGTCGTATGGGCCTTGGCGATGATCTCCTCGGCCTCCTTGTGAGCAGCCTCGATGATACGGGCACGCTCGGACTCGGCGTCCTTACGGGCCTCGAGAACGATGTCGGCAGCCTGACGACGGGCGTCGGTGACGATCGAGTCGGACTCAGCGCGCTTGGCGATAGCCTCCTGCTTGGTCTTCTCGGCCTCGTCGAGGCTCTCCTCGATCTTCTTGCCGCGCTCCTCCATGGTTTTCATGATGCCCGGCAGGGCGACCTTGGCCAGCACGATCCAGATAATCAGGAAGGCGATAAGCGCCGGGATGAACTCCGCCATCTTAGGGATGAGGATGTCCGCACCGGCGGCGCCGTCCTCGGCGAACGCGGAAACCGGCATGACCAGCGCGGCCGCGGACGCGGAGAGTGCGATCGCGCTCTTCTGGGATGAAAGATTCATACTTGACGCTCCGTGCTATTTAACGATCAGCGCGACAACGAAGCCGATCAGAGCCAGAGCCTCGCCGAAAGCGGAGCCCATGATGAAGACGGTGAACACGCGGCCCTGGACCTCAGGCTGACGGGCCATAGCACCCGTAGCACCCAGAGCAGACAGGCCGATAGCAAGACCAGCGCCGATAACACCGAGACCGTAACCGATAACTCCCACGATTCCTCCTTTGTCGTGCGTGTCTTATTTCACGCAGGATAACCTTTTTATAACTGCCGGGCTCCATGGGTACGGGCACCGGCGGTTTAACGAATTACCTTACCTTTAAGGCGCGAACGGAAGACTACTCCTCCTCCGCGACCTCCTCTGCCTCGGAGACATACACGGCGGTAAGGACCGTGAAGACGTAAGCCTGGATGGCGCCGACCACAAGCTCGATCGCATAGATCAGGATGAGGATGGCAAGCCAGGCCAGCGAAGGCAGGGCGCCGACGGCGTGGGCCGCGGAAACCTGCTGAAGCAGCGGCTGCATGAACATGCTCGCCATGATGGCAAACGAGCCCATGACCACGTGTCCTGCGAACATGTTGCAGAACAGACGGACGGCGAGCGTGATGAGGCGCAGGAAGGTCGAGAAAAGCTCGACGACCCACACGAGCACGTTCATCGGGAAGCTCACGCCCTGCGGGGCGAGGCTCTTGATGTAGCCGATCACGCCGTGAGCCTTGCATCCGTAGTAGATGAAGTACACGAAGGCGAAGATGGCGAGCGCGGCGGTGGAGCCGATTGCGCCGGTGCCGGGCTTCATTCCCGGGATCAGGCCGATCATGTTGTTGATCAGGATGAACAGGAAAAGCGAGCACAGGAACGGGAAGTGCTTCTTCCAGTTCTCACCCACGACACCCTTGCCGATATCGTTCTCGACGTACTCGATGATGTACTCGAAACCGTTGACGAAGAAGCCCTTGGGAACCAAAGTCTGCTTCTTCTTGAACACGGCCAGGACGATCAGGAGCACGATCGTGGAGACGATCAGCCAAAACGAGTACTGCGTGATGCCGCAGCTCAGATCGCCCACGACAGGGGTGGAGCTGAACTCGCTGACCAGATGATTAATCTCATCAGGCAGCTTTTCAAAAATTTCCACGACTTACCTTTCGACCTCATGAGGATCTCGCAGCGCCTTGGCGACGCGAACCGCGCAGGCGGCCATAAAGGCCACGAAGCCGATCGCCTCGCCCAGGAGGAACATGCGAAATGCCTCTCCGAACAACACAAACACAACCAAGGTAAAGACAAGCAACGCGATTGCCGAGACCGCGAGACTCACCATACCCTTGAGCATGTCCGCATTCTGCTTATCGTCAAGAACCGGCTTGAGCGTAAAGACAAAGGGAAGGAAGGCAATCGCGCCCGCGATGGCACCTGCAACGATAGCGAGCAGATCGGCTATCTGAAACACTGGCGTCCTCACTTTCCTTTTTAACGCCTCACAGAACAGTTCCCGCCAAACATTGGTGACTATTGTACGAGCCAATCGCTAAAGTACAACCGAAAAAGCATCGGTTAATACGCACCTGTTCGTTTTCTTAAGACCTTCTTTATGCCGCAGGTACGGTAATACGTTTTTCTCGAACCCTGCAGGGCAAAACGTCCGTTAACAGGAGTGCGCGCGGTCGCCTTTTGTTCGACCGCGCGCACCGTTTCTTCGTATTTGCAGCCGCGGCCGTCTTAGCCCAGCGACTAGAGCGTGCCGTAGATGCGGTCGCCGGCGTCGCCGAGACCGGGAACGATGTAGGCAGCCTCGTTGAGATGGTCGTCGATGGCGCAGGTATAGATATGCACATCGGGATCCTTCTCAGTCAGCGACTTGAGGCCCTCGGGGGCCGCGACGATGCACAGCATGCGGATGTCCTTGACACCGCGCCCGCGCAGGTAGCTGATGGCCATCTCGGCCGAACCGCCCGTGGCGAGCATGGGGTCGACGACCAGGCAGATGCGCTGGTCGATATCCTTGGGCATCTTGCAGTAATACTCGTGCGGCTCGTGGGTGACCTCGTCGCGCTCCATGCCGATGTGGCCCACGCGAGCGGAGGGCACCAGGTCGAGGATACCGTCGACCATGCCAAGGCCCGCACGCAGGATGGGCACGATGGCGAGTTTCTTGCCGGCAAGCTGTTTGAACGTGGCGGTAGTGATGGGGGTCTCGACCTCGACGTCTTCCATAGGCAGGTCGCGCATGGCCTCGTAGCCGTCAAAAAGCGCGAGTTCGCGCACGAGCTGACGGAACTGGTTGGTGCCGGTGTTTTTGTCGCGCAGGATCGACAGCTTGTGCTGGACGAGCGGATGATCGACAAGCGTCACACGGGACGCATCGTAGGTGACGGTCATGGGTTGATTGCCCCTTTCGTTGCAGCCGCAAAACGGCCTTGCTGACAAGGCGCGCAGCAATGTTGCCGCCGCACGCCATGCATAAGTTTAGCGGTTTGTTGTATCGAGCAGCCCATCGCAGCCCTACTGTGCGGTACTGAGCGAGCGCTTGACTGCATCACGCCAGCCCGCAAGGTTTTGCTCGCGACGCTCGGCGGACATATGGGGAAGGAAGGTCCTAACGATCTGGGCATTTTGCTCCAGCTCTTCAAGGTCTTCCCAATAGCCGACGGCAAGACCCGCCAAGTACGCGGCACCGATTGCCGTGGTCTCCACCGTCTCGCATTGCAGCACGGGGATATCCAGCAGGTCGGCCTGGAATTGCATGATGAACTCGTTGCGCGAGGCACCGCCATCGACAGACAGGCGCTCAATCGAAAGCCCCACGTCCTGCTCCATGGCGCGCAGCACGTCGTAGCTCTGATATGCCATGGATTCGCAGGCGGCACGTACGATGGTCGCACGGCTCGAGGCGCCGGTCAGACCGCACACGATACCGCGGGCATGCGGGTCCCACCAGGGAGCACCCAAACCTGCAAAGGCGGGAACGAAGTAGCAGCCCTCGTTGTCGCTAATCGAAGCGGCGAGTTGTGCCGACTCGCTCACGCTCGAGATGATGCCCATGTTGTTGCGAAGCCAGTTCATCGTTGAACCGGCGGCAAAAATAGAGCCCTCGAGCGCATAGCTGACTTTGCCGTCCGCAGCGATACCGATGGTGGAGACCAGGCCATTCTTGGATTCGACGATCTCGTCACCGGTGTTCATGAGCATAAAGCAGCCCGTGCCATAGGTGTTTTTGGTCTGGCCGGGATAGAAGCAGCAGTGGCCGAACAGCGATGCCTGCTGGTCGCCCGCCACGCCCATGATGGGCGGCATGTTGGTCATGATGTCGCTCGCGACGCGGCCGTAGTCGCCCGAGCTCCAGCGAACCTCCGGCATCATGGAACGTGGAACATCAAAGAGCGCCAGCAGGTCGTCGTCCCAATCGAGCGTATGGATATTAAAGAGTGCCGTGCGGCTTGCATTGGTGTAGTCGGTAGCAAAGACCTGGCCGCCGGTGAGGTTGTAGATGAGCCAGGTGTCGATGGTGCCAAACATGAGGTCGCCCGCCGCCGCGCTCTCGCGTGCGCCGTCGACGTTGTCGAGAATCCACTGCACCTTGGAGGCCGAGAAATACGGGTCGAGCGTGAGTCCCGTGCGGGAGCGCACCAGCTCCTCGCAACCCTGTTCAACCAACTCGTCGATTGCCGGCGCGGTACGACGGCACTGCCATACGATGGCGTTATAGATGGGCTGGCCGCTCACGCGGTCCCAGACCACCGTGGTCTCGCGCTGGTTGGAGATGCCGATGGCGGCAATGCGGTCGGAGTGGATACCGCTCTTAAACTGGACTTCCATCATGACGGCGATCTGGCTGGCAAGGACCGCCGTGGGGTCTTGCTCTACCCAACCGGGACGCGGAAAACTCGTTTTGACGCTGCGACGTGCCTGCGCGACGATGCAGCCGTACTCGTCGACGATGGTCGCAAGTACCGAGGTGGTGCCGCAGTCGAGCGCCATGATGTAGGAACCGCCAAAGTTAAACGAGGCATCTTCCATGCCCAGACTGCCTAGATTCAACGACATCGCGAACACCTTTCTAATGCAACGGGTCGGACAGGACCCGCTCGATCTCTGACGCGGGAAGTGCGCCTCGGCGCAGAATCTGGAGCTCGCCGTGCTGGAACGACACGATGGTCGAGGCGTCGCGACACGAGGTCTCACCGGCGTCGACGGCAACATCGACCCCCTCCAGGATGCGACCCTCGACGGCGGCAAAGCTTGCCGGCGAGGGCGCCCCATGTGTATTGGCGCTCGTGCAGGCAAGGGGACTGCCGCAGGCGCGGATGAGCGCTTGGACCACGGGAGAGGCCGAAGCGCGCAGGGCCACGGTGTCGTCGGCAGCGCGCATAAAGGTCGGCACGCAGGGGGCTGCCTTAATCACGATAGTCAGGGCTCCCGGCCAGCATCGTCGCGCGAGTACGCGGGCTTCTTCCGGGATATCCACGCCATAGCGGTCGAGCGCTTCGACGCCATCGACCAGCCAAGCGACGGTTTGCGTGAGTTCACGTTGCTTGAGAGTGAAGATACGGCGATAGCCGGTGCCGAGCGCAGGGACTGCGGCGCCGTTGACGGCAGCCTGCGGATCGCGCGGCCACGATGGGAATTCGCTTGTATCTTGGGGTACGGCGTCCGAGAAGGCGTTAACCGCTACGGCGACACCGTAGACCGTCTCGGTCGGGATCAGCGCCAAGCCGCCGCAGCCGAGCACCTCGGCCGTACGCTCAACGGCGAGCCGATGCGGCTCGCGCGCTCCCTCGTATACCCGGTAGACCGTCTGCATATGTATGCCAGCCCCTTACGCTCTGGTGCAAGTTTGTTTACTGTGGGGCATTCTCGCACGAAACGTTCAACCTATTTGCCCAGAGCGCATGTTGGTTTGGTGAGCGGCTCTAGTAGTCGGTGAAAGTGAGGGGGTTATTGGACTGCAACAAACTTCTTTGGCCTGCCGGCGTGGCGTTCTTGGGCGGCGTAGCGCTCGATGCTGTCTATCGTTATCATCCGACGGCCGTCAACGAGTTCAACATCGAGCTTTCCGGCTTTGACCAGCGCGGTAATCCGCGGAGCGGAGACTTTGAGGTCCAGCGCTGCGTCTTTAAATGTTCGGCACGCCGCCTCTCTCGCACTTTCGTGGTCGATTTCGACTGAAAGGGCCACGACCTCGGCCGAGCGTTCGTACCCTGCCGGAGTCAAACCGTTGTTGAGGTCGTCGGCCAAAAACGCCATCAGCGCCTCGGTGGCATGGGCAATCGCTTCTTCGCGCGTATCGCCATCGGCAAAGGCGCCGGGAATCTGCGGGAAGCTAGCGCAGTAACCGTCGTCTTCTTTTATGAGAACGCAGTCATAGATAAATCGCTGCCTCATTTTGCCTCCAACTACCATCCAGCTTGGCGACGAATACTTGCCCACGTGCCCTTCTTTGGTCGATCACCACCAGAACCGTTCACGGTGACAACACGGTCACCAGAAACATACTTAGCATGACTACCGACTTGCGCGACCTTCACGAATCCATCGTGCTTGAGCAGGGCAATGATTTCCCGAAAGGTAGGAGGTTGCATGGGCCGACCTCTTTCAGGCGTCCTAATTATAAACTACTTTATAATTTTTGCTAACTAGTTAATAAATATTACTGACGCTGTTTGGGCTCGGTGACGATAGCACGGACGATGCGGGGACGATCGGTGAGGTCACGGACGATGCGCACGTCCGAGAGACCCGCCTGGCGGCAGAGCTCGGCGGCGGCGTCGAGGGCGCCCTCGTAGAGCTCGCAGGCAAACAGGCCACCGGCGCGCAGCATATAGGGCGCCGCATTGAGCAGGCGGCGGAAGATATCAAGGCCATCGGCACCGCCCTCGAGCGCCAAATCGGGCTCAAAGTCCTTGACCTCGTGCGGCAGCGAGCGCATGACGTCGGTCGGGATGTAGGGTGGGTTGGAGACGAGTACATCAAAGGTGCCCCACTCTTCGCGGGGGATAGAGCTCACCAGGTTCGTGAGGCTGAGGGCGACCTCATCGGACGTGAGCCCGAGCGCATCGCGGTTTTTGGTGGCCAGGTCGATGGCGCGCGGCTCGATATCGGTGGCGGTGCAGGTAACATGCCCGCGGCGCTCCCAGGCAAGGGAAAGCGAGATACAGCCCGTGCCGCAGCCGACCTCGAGAACGCGGGCAGTGCGGGACTCGGCTGGGGCGGGCGCAGCGGCATCCTGAGCCGAAGCCGTCTCCTGGTCGGTATCTTCGATGGCGATGCCGCATTCGTCGAGCTCGGACTCAGCGGTTTCCTCAGCGTCGGCCTCGGCCTCCGCTGCCTGCGCGGCGGCTTCCTCGGCCTCGCGGTCGGCCAGTTCCTCGGCATAGGCGCGGCTGCCCAGCACATCGCTACCCAACGCCGCCTCGTCAGCAGCCGTGAGGTTGGCGGCACGGCGCTCGACCGTCGCTCGCTCGTCGGCCAATGCGGCTTCGGCTTTGCGCGCCCGCTCGACCTCGTCGTTCCAGGGCAGCTCAACGCGCTGACGAGCGGCAGCCTCGGAGCTAAGCACCTCGGCATCCAGATAATTGAGGACTTCCTCGACGAGCATCTCGGTCTCGGGACGCGGAATGAGTACACCGGGGGCGCATGCGACGTCGATCATGCGAAACTGCGTGCTGCCCGTGATGTATTGCAGCGGCTCGCCCTTAGCGCGACGGACAACGGCCGCGTGCATGGTCTCGAGCTGCACAGCATCAAGCGTCTCGTCCATACGCATATATAAGTCAATGCGCGCCAGACCCGTGGCTGCGCACAGCAGCCACTCGGCAGAAAGTCGGGGGTGTTCCTCGCCGCGCTCGGCCAGGTACTCCTTGGTCCACTCGAGACAACGCTTGATGGTCCAGATCTCGTTTGCCATGGGGTCCTCCCCTCTTAAGCGCCGGGCGGCGCGCGAATGTCGGAGCAGATTGTACGCGAGGCCAGCGCTTGGCAAGAGACGATTGAAGGCGATTATCGAGAATCAGCCCAGATTTTTGGTTTGCCCCCGTCCAAAGTGTTCATTTGTCGACGTTCATATCTGCATCCGTCAAGCTTTTGGCAAGGTTGCCCCAAAACTGACCAATATCTAACCAAGAACTTGCCAAATCACTTGACGCGCGACGCACCAAAAAGGGCCCCGCGACTTCTTGGACGATTTTTCGAGCAATATTTTCAATTGCAGATGCATGCCGTTAATTGCTTTAGGCAGGCAAGCAGCCTAAAGGCCATCAAGACGGATTGAATAACATCTCAAAGCAATGTCCCCAATGACTCCCTACGGATCATTTGACAACCAAGGAAACGCCGATGTTTTGGCAATGCCAGCGAGCGACGTCCAGAGCGAACAAGTTGGCATGAAAAAGCAAGGCA
>CABUJN010000043.1:0-18685 GCA_902491935.1 uncultured Collinsella sp. | reverse complement strand
TCCGTACATGTACGGATGAATGTGGGAAGTGTTCGGATGAAGTTGCCAATCAAGGTTTACAAATTCGTAAACTTTTTTGAAAAAAATGCTTGCACAGTTCTCGAATCATAGGTTATTATCTTCCTCGTTGAACGCGCGGGTCCAACAAAACGAACCGTGAATCAACAACATAGCATGTCGGAGTGGCGGAATTGGCAGACGCGCTAGCTTGAGGTGCTAGTGACCGCTTTTTGGTCATGCGGGTTCAAGTCCCGCCTCCGACACCATCGCATTTGAGAAGCCTCTTCGGAGGCTTTTTTGTTACCGATAGACGGTGAGGTCCACGATGGAAACGCTTGAACGCAACGAGTGGGCAGACGTTGCCCAGCTAGTCGAGATCACGAGCGATGCTGTCATCATCTGCGAGCTCGACGGAACCATTCTGCATGTGAATAATCGCTTACTTGGTTTGATGTGCGAGGAACGCGCCGACGTCATCGGTGGAGATGTTAAAGACGTCCTGTACTCGTTCGCTTTTGAACGTGCGACGGAACATCGTCTGCCATTTGAAACTGATGGCTCCGAGAACGAACTGATGCTCAAGCTGAGTGACGGCTCTTTTATCCCCGTCTTGGTTCGTGCGGGCTCCGTAACGCCTCCACGCATCTTTGGGCGCCGTGCACCACGTGTCCTGGTGGCGCTTCACAGTATCGAGGAACAGTATTCTCACGACCGTCAACTCAAGCGTGCGTTATCGGAGCTTAGAGTGGCGAACAAACGTCTGTCTGGCACGCTCTCGGTCATTATGAGCACTGTGGGCTCCGATGAGTTGCCCAGCCTGCTTGATACCGTTTTGAACCAGCTTGTAGGAACGCTCGATGCTTCGGGTGCCGCTATCTATTTTTCTGAGAGCGGCGGTTTTAAGCTACGCGGTGTTTCCAAGGAGCTGTACGACAGCTATCTGCCCGAGTTTTTGCCGTATGGCGCTGGCATTCCGACGTATGTTCTTCGCGAGTCGCGTGCCTGTCGCTTGTCGATTCAACAGGACCTTGAGGGCGATAGGGCCGCCTCCGGTATGTTTATGGACCTGGACAATCGTTCTAAGCACCTGTTGCGTATGCAGGATATGCCTCCGTACCGCAGCGAGATCTGTCTTCCCGTTTTTTACGGTACGCAGATCCTTGGCGTGCTGGAAGTTGGTTGGAAACGCCCTCAGGCACCGCTTGCCTATGACGTTAATGTGCTCGAGGTCATTTGCGATTACCTGTCTATCCAGCTGGTCGGCATGGCATCGAGCCTTCGCTCCCGTCGCACGGCCGAGCTTGGCCGCTCGCTCAATGTCTTGCGTGATGAGTTGTTTACCTTTCTAGACGATTCTGCCGCGGCTACCCAGGCGGTATCGTCCGAGATCTGCAATATGCTTAACTGCCATTTTTGCCCTGTTGAGTATGACGCTAGTCTGGATTCCTACGTCATAGATTTTGAAGGCGGCAGTCGCGTTGCCTTGCCGGACGACCCTGAGAAGCTTTTCTTTTCCACGACGGCGCCAGCGGCACGTCTGGGGGCTGGCCCTGATGGCTTTGAGGCATCTGTTTTGGGCGGTACGAGTGCCGAGGACCTTAAACACGTTCGTATAACTCGCGTTGACGAATCGATGCCTATGGGAGGCTGGCTTAGGGCGCATGGTCTGCCTTGTCAAGGTCTCTACGTCGACTCCGGCATCGAGGCGGGGCGCCCGCGCTCTGAGGGTGATGGCAAGCACAGTAACGACGCGATTGTTCCTGCTTCTGTTGCGAAGAGCCCGACGACGCGCGCGCTGCTGCTTCGTGATGGTAGCCAAGAGCCGATTGATGACCTTGAATATGACTACTTGGTGCACTTGGCGCATGACTTTGAACTGATCTACGAAGGCGAATCTCAAAAGCGCGAGGAGCGCCATATCGCTCAGACCCTCCAGATCGGCATGAGAAATTCCCTGGGGGATGTTCCGGGTATCGCAACCGATTCGGTGTACCTGTCGGCCACGAACTCGGCGTTGGTCGGCGGCGATTTCTATACGCTCATCCGACTTCCCGACGACTGCGCCGTCATGATTTTGGGTGATGTGTCTGGCAAAGGCATTGAGGCCGCATCGATGTCCGCGCTCGTCAAGACGGCCCTGACGGCATATGCCTGGGAGGGCGCTGGCCCGGCCCGCATGGCACGCTCCCTTAACAGCATGCTCATGGGCTTTTCGAGGGTCGAGACGTTCGTGACGGCCTTTATCGCCAAGATTGACCTTAAAGCCGGACGCGCAACGTATTGTTCGGCGGGCCATCCTCCGACCATGGTCATTAGGCCAGAGTCGATGCCGCTGGGTGGCGGCGAGGCCCGTGGGGGAGAGGTCGAGCTGCTTGGATGCCAATCGGGCGTAATCGGTGCCTTTGAGAGCATGGTGTACGAGACAGGCGTGTTTACGTTCGCTCCCGGCGACATGCTCTTCATGTATACGGACGGAACGATTGAGGCCCGCGACCGCACCGGAGCGTTCTTTGGTGAGCAGCGCCTTCGTGACCTTCTGCTCTCTGTCTCGGGTGAGGGCGTATCGGGAATCTGCGGCAAGGTCTTGGGCGAGCTTGACCGATTTACCGAATCGGCGCTGGACGATGACATTGCATTGGTGTCCCTTGAGTTTTTACGGGGTCGTTCATAGACGACGCTGGGCGGGCTGAATCCGTACGGTTGGGGAAACGAATGCATCGAGTGGGCTTTTTTGGGGAACCATGGTCGTATGAATGAGTGGAATGACATAGCGGTTTTGACGCCACCAGGCGATATCGACATCGCCACGGTGCCTGCGCTGCGTCGGCGGTTGGATGCTTTGATTGGCCGCGGCGTGCGTCGTGTTGTCATCAACTGTCAGGCTGTTAGCTTTATCGATTCGACGGGCTTGGCATTCCTGCTTACGCGCGCTCGTGAGCTCATGAGGCGAGAAGGCCTGCTTTCGCTCGTCAATGCATCGGGTGAAGTTGTTCGCTTTTTGGAGATTGCTCGTCTTGTCGATATCCTTCATGTCGCGGGGCCGGCACGGGAGTCTATTCCCGCCATTCCGGTGGGGGAGCTGCCTCGCTGGAGTAAGAGCGTCGAGGTCCGTCAGGGTATCGAGAATCTTCCATACTACCGACATCGCATCGCCGAACTCCTTGAATCGCTCCCGTTGCGCCGTGACGAGCGCTACGATGTCGCATTGGCGTCGGGGGAGGCGCTGGGTAATGCCTATGACCATGCGGGCGGTATCGGGTGCGTCCTGACGGTTCAGGCCTATGGCGATCGCGTTGTGGTTGAGGTGCTTGATCGAGGTGCCGGCTATTCTATCGATGAAACGAGCGAACCGGTCGCATCCGAGGAACGCGGCCGTGGCATCAAGCTTATGCGTATGCTCGTCGATAACGTGGAGGTTGCTCGTCGTACGGACGGCGCCGGCACGCGCGTGCAGATGGTGAAGCTGTTTAGCGGAGCGTTGGAATCGTGTGCCTAGCCAATCGCTTTAGCGCGTTTAGCTATTAAGAACATACGGCAGACAAGTTTTTTGAAAAAAGTACTTGCGTCTTTTGGACAACTCGCGTAAATTAATAACCCGCAAGCGGACATGGCTCAGTTGGTAGAGTACAACCTTGCCAAGGTTGGGGTCGCGGGTTCGAGCCCCGTTGTCCGCTCCATTGCATTTCCGGACCGTTTAGGCGGTCCTTTTTCGGCGAAGTGGCCAAGTGGTAAGGCAGAGGCCTGCAAAGCCTTTACCCCCGGTTCGAATCCGGGCTTCGCCTCCAGGCAACATCCGGGCGCTCCGGCGCCCGTTTTGTTTTACATATGCGGACATGGCTCAGTTGGTAGAGCACAACCTTGCCAAGGTTGGGGTCGCGGGTTCGAGCCCCGTTGTCCGCTCCAACTATCTTACGCGGTTCTAACGAACCGCGTTTTTTGTTGACGCTGCGCGAGCCCCGGGCACCCCATCTTGCCCCTCAATCGTCGGTCGCGTACATAAAGTACGCTTCCCTCCTCTTTCGCGGCAACCTGGGGCACCCGGAGCCCGCTCGCTGTCGTGGCCGGGAAAGTGGGTCTTCCGTTCTTTTCACTAATCGGTCGATTCGTCCCAGGAGGCTTGAACCCGAGAGGGGGCGATCGTTTTGGGGCGTGGCTGTGGCGTTGTTTGTCGCGAATGTCCGCTTTGGGCGTATCATCGTGGGCATCTCGCAAAACCTCGTTGCAAGGGAGACTTATCCCATGGCTACAGAAAAGTCTTCTTCGCGCTCATGGATGTCCGATGCCGCGATCTATCAGATCTACCCGCGCTCGTTTAAGGATTCGACTGGTTCGGGTCTGGGCGATATCGCGGGCATTACCCAGAAGATGGACTATCTTGAGCGGCTGGGTATCGAGGCCATCTGGCTGAGCCCGTTTTACCCATCGCCTCTTGTCGATGGTGGCTATGATGTGGCGGACTACTGCGATGTCGATCCACGTCTCGGCTCGCTTGACGACTTCGATGACATGATCGCTGCGGCTCACGCGCGCGGCATCAAGGTCATCGTCGACATCGTGCCCAACCATTCATCCAGCCAGCACCCCTGGTTCAAAGCCGCTCTTGCCGCCGGCTCCGGATCGCCCGAGCGCGCCCGTTATATCTTCCGCGATGGTCGCGGCGAGCATGGCGAGCTGCCTCCCACCAATTGGAATGCCAACTTTGGCGGCCCCGCCTGGACGCGTGTTGCGGACGGTCAGTGGTATCTGCACATGTTTACGCCCGAGCAGCCGGACTTTGACTGGTCATGCCCCGAGGTTCATGCGCTCTTTTGCGACGTCCTGGCGTTTTGGAGCGATCGAGGCGTCGATGGCTTTCGCATTGATGTGGCGCAAGGTCTCGCCAAGGATCTCGACCGCGATGACCTCGACCGGTGGCATCTCGCCGAGGGCGATGACATGGTTGACGACGGCACCCATCCGCTGTGGGACCGCAACGAGGTCCACGAGATCTATCGCGAGTGGCGCCGCGTGTTCGACCGCTATAATCCGCCGCGCAGCGCCGTTGCCGAGGCATGGGTGCTGCCCGAGCGCCAGTATCTCTATGCGCGCGCAAGCGAGCTTGGCCAGACATTCAACTTTGAGTTTGCCAAGGCCACTTGGACCTATGATGACATGCACACTGCAATCGAGAAGGGCTTGAAGGCAGCCGTCGAATCCGATTCCGCCTCGACCTGGGTACTCTCCAACCACGACGTGCCGCGCGTGGCGACACGCTATGCCCTGCCGCAAATCAAGGCGACGCGCTACCATCAGATTGCGCTCGACTGGCTCTTACGCGACGGGTCGTCTTATGACGAGGACCGTGAACTCGGCGAGCGCCGCGCGCGGGCGGCCCTTTTGCTTGAGCTGGCGCTTCCGGGCTCGGCATACGTGTATCAGGGTGAGGAGCTCGGCCTTTTTGAGGTGGCTGACATCCCGTGGGCTGCACTCGAAGATCCCACTGCGACCAATACGCACGGACCGAAGCGTGAGAAGGGGCGCGACGGCTGTCGTGTGCCCCTGCCGTGGGCGGCGGCGGACGATCCCGCGCAGGGCGGATCGTTTGGGTTTTCGCCGGCGGACGCCGATGCGGCGCCCCATCTGCCGCAACCTGCATGGTTTTCCGATTACGCTGCCGATAGGGAAGAAGCGGACCCGACATCGATGCTTGCGCTCTATCGTGACGCCCTCTGGCTGCGGCGCAAGCTGCGCGGGTGCGCCAACGATCTTGCGTGGCTCGATCTTGACGGGCGCACCGGTCTTGCGGATGGTGCCGAGGGCGCTGAGGGCGGCGTCATCGCCTATCGCCGCGATAACGGCTGGGCGTGTGTGACGAACTTCGGTGCAGCACCCGTGGAGCTGCCGGCGGGCAGGGTCCTGCTCACCTCATCACCGCTTGCAGACGGCAGGCTCACGCAGGACAGCTCTGCCTGGATCATGCTCGGTGAGATGTAAGGGCCTCTTGCGGCGAGTTTGCGTTTGTCCGCGCCTTTCGTGACGACTGATGCCCTCGCGAGAGCGTCGCAAAACTTTTTAAAAAAAAGTTCTTGCATTTGGGTGGATCATCCCGTATATTAAATCCTCGCAGGCGGACATGGCTCAGTTGGTAGAGCACAACCTTGCCAAGGTTGGGGTCGCGGGTTCGAGCCCCGTTGTCCGCTCCATTTGGGCGTTTAGCTCAGGGGGAGAGCGCTTCCCTGACACGGAAGAGGTCAGAAGTTCAAATCTTCTAACGCCCACCAAATGTTCGCAGCTCAGAGGCTATGTCCTCTGGGCTGTTTTGTTTTGGTCGCCAAATTACGAGTTTTTTGGTCTTCCGGGATGCTTCTCAGTCGTCATCCGAGGAAACTCTCGTCTTTTCCGTTTACATACACATATCTTTCAAGGATTCATGCCGCGTTGCATGGGGCTCGGCAGGACACGACCGCAACATGTTGGTCAAGCATAATCTTTTGGATTCTTTTCGCGTGAGCGGCTTGGTTTTGGTAGGATTTGTCAGCGGCTTGACTAAGGGGGTTTTATAACTGCCGTGCAGGTAGCCGTGTTGGTAACGTTTTACCGACTTGCCAAGAACCCCTCATTTTTAATGCGTCTGCAAAATGACTAATTGCTTATATGTTGTGTTTGACCTAAAAAAAGAATACAGGATATAGATGTGTCTTTGTCGTATGATAGATGGCGGACAGAGAACGAAGACCTTAACTGCCTCTTTCGAACGTGTCCTTGAGCCGCTTGATCGGCTCCAGGGAATGTCCGCATGGAGGCTTATGGTTTATCGAGAACACAGATTGCGCGACGGCGCCGCAAGACAGGGGCAAGCCCTGCCGGGTATCGTTTGGCTCTGAAGCGCGATGAGGCTACGATGCGAAAGAGGCAAGAGGATGAAGATCATCAAGCGCAGCGGCACCGAGGTTGTCTTTGACATCGATAAGATCGTCAATGCCATCCGCGCCGCAAACTTGGAGGTCGAGGAGAGCTCTCGTCTTACCGACCGCCAGGTGGTTTACGCGGCACAAAACGTCGCCGAGGCATGCGAGAACGCGGGCCACACCGTGTCGGTCGAGGAGATTCAGGATCTGGTCGAGGACGAGATCATGCGTCTCGACTGCTACGAGGTTGCCCGCCATTACATCATCTATCGCTATGTTCAGAGCCTGAAGCGCCAGAAGAACACGACCGACGACAAGATTCTGTCGCTCATCGAGTGCAACAACGAAGAGGTCAAGCAGGAGAACTCCAACAAGAACCCGACTGTCAACTCCGTTCAGCGCGATTATATGGCCGGCGAGATTTCCAAGGACCTGACCCAGCGCGTGCTGCTGCCCCAGGAGATTGTGGATGCCCATAATGAGGGCCTGATCCATTTCCACGATTCGGATTACTTTGCCCAGCACATGCACAACTGCGATCTGGTGAACCTGGAGGACATGCTCCAGAACGGCACGGTTATCTCGGGCACGCTGATCGAGAAGCCGCACAGCTTCTCGACCGCCTGCAACATCGCGACGCAGATCATCGCCCAGGTTGCTTCCTCCCAGTACGGCGGCCAGTCTATTTCGCTGACCCATCTCGCCCCGTTCGTTGAAGTGAGCCGTCAAAAGATTCGCGGCGAGGTCGCCCGCGAGCTTGAGGAGCTCGGCGTTTCCGCATCTCCCGAAAAGGTCCGCGAGGTTGTTGAGGACCGTCTGCGTGACGAGATCCGTCGCGGCGTTCAGACGATTCAGTATCAGGTCGTGACCCTTATGACCACCAACGGCCAGGCGCCGTTCGTGACGGTCTTTATGTATCTCAATGAGGCCCGTACGCCCCAGGAGAAGCATGACCTTGCCATGATCGTGGAGGAGACGCTCCGTCAGCGCTATGAGGGCGTTAAGAACGAGGCCGGCGTGTGGATCACCCCGGCGTTCCCCAAGCTCATCTACGTGCTCGAGGACGATAACGTTTACGAGGATTCCCCGTACTTCTACCTGACTCAGCTGGCTGCGAAGTGCACCGCCAAGCGCATGGTGCCCGACTACATCTCCGAGAAGAAGATGCGCGAGCTGAAGCTGTCGAAGGGCGAGACCGCCGGCAATGGCGATTGCTATACCTGCATGGGTTGCCGCAGCTTCCTGACGCCCGACCGCTCCGGCAACGGATTTAACAACGTGGCCAACGCGCTGAACTATGATCCGAACAAGCCCAAGTACTACGGTCGCTTTAACCAGGGCGTTGTGACCATCAACCTGCCTGATGTCGCGCTGAGCTCGCACCAGGACATGGACAAGTTCTGGAAGATCTTCGACGAGCGCCTTGAGCTGTGCCACCGCGCCTTGCTGTGCCGTCATGAGCGTCTGATGGGTACGCTTTCTGACGCCGCACCGATTCTTTGGCAGTACGGTGCCCTCGCCCGTCTGAAGAAGGGCGAGACGATCGACAAGTTGCTCGTGGGCGGTTACTCCACCATTAGTCTGGGTTATGCCGGCCTGTATGAGTGCGTCAAGTACATGACGGGCCACAGTCACACCGAGAAGGAAGGCACGCCCTTTGCCATGGCCGTCATGCAGCGCATGAACGACAAGTGCGCCGAGTGGAAGGCCGAAAGCGATATTGACTTCTCGCTGTACGGTACCCCGCTTGAGTCGACGACCTACAAGTTCGCTAAGTGCCTGCAGCGTCGTTTTGGCATCATCCCGGGCGTGACGGACAAGGGCTACATCACCAACAGCTACCACGTCCACGTGTCCGAGGAGATCGACGCATTCGACAAGCTCAAGTTCGAGAGTATGTTCCAGCAGCTTTCGCCGGGCGGTGCCATCTCCTACGTCGAGGTTCCCAACATGCAGGACAACCTCAAGGCTGTCATTCGCGTGATGCAGTACATCTACGACAACATCATGTACGCCGAGCTCAACACCAAGAGCGACTACTGCCAGGTGTGCGGCTACGACGGCGAGATCAAGATTGTCGAGGATGATGGCAAACTGGTGTGGGAGTGCCCCAACTGCGGCAACCGCGATCAGGAGAAGATGAATGTTGCCCGTCGCACGTGCGGCTACATCGGTACCCAGTTCTGGAACCAGGGCCGAACCGAGGAGATCCGCGACCGCGTGCTGCATCTCTAATAACCATCCCAGGCCGCCCCGTAGCGAGGCCCCGGACCTTTACTCGCTATTTCGGACAGTCCTGGCTCACGACGGAGGCGCCACTGGCGCCTCCTGTTCGTGCGGAACTCATATCGAGCAAAGGTCCGGGGCCTCGCTACGGGGCGGCCAAGTTGACGTAGCTGAGATGCGGCATGCGGTCTGCTCACTCCTCGAAGTTCTTAGCGGAGATAATTCGAGCTGCAGCTGCGATTTACTTGCGATGGCGGTTGAGCCGCAACCCAGTTTTTATTAGATCTCGAACCCTATGCTCGATGTTCGCTTCGTTCATTGAGTTACCCTTTGCATGAGGCCGGGACATATCGTCCCGCCCGCAGTTTCGCAGGCCGCAGGCCGAGAATGTTTGAGGACGGGATGATATGTCCCGGCCTCCCGGGAGAGTTACCTATGAACTACGCGAACATTAAGTATTTCGACATTGCTGATGGGGAAGGTGTTCGTACTTCTCTGTTTGTGAGCGGGTGCCGTCGTGGGTGCAAGAACTGCTTTAACTCTGTTGCGTGGGATTTTGCTGCGGGCGAGCCCTTTGATCGCACCGTCGAGGACAAGATCATCGAGAGTCTCGACCATCCCTTTATCGATGGCCTGACGATTCTGGGCGGGGAGCCCATGGAACCCGAGAACCAGGCGGGACTCGTTGATTTTATTGAGCGTGTTCGTGCCACTTATCCTGTGGGGTCGGGGAAGACCATTTGGTGCTTTACCGGTGACGTGCTCGAGGAACTTATGCCGGGCGGTCGTCACTATACCGAGGCGACGGAGCGCATTCTCGCCTGCCTCGATTTGTTGGTGGACGGTCCGTTCGTTCAGGATCTGTACGATATCTCGTTGCGCTTTAGGGGCTCGAGCAATCAGCGCGTGATTGATATGAACGCCACGCGTGCCCGTGCCGAGCGTGAGAACATTGCGCTTTGCGACGCCGTGGAGCTTTGGCAGGACGATCCGGTCTATTCGACCCATACTATGTAGGTGGCAGAGGTTGCGTGCCGGCGTGGTACCATAGCGCGAACGCTAAATCGAAAAAAGTGAGGCCCAGATGGTCGATCAGGAAAAAGTCGAGACTGCCATTAAGCTGCTGCTTGAAGGTATAGGCGAGGACCCAACTCGTGAGGGCTTGCTGGAGACTCCGGCACGCGTCGCCCGTATGTATGGCGAGATTGCCGGCGGTATGGACCAGAGTGCCGAGGAGCACCTGTCCAAAACCTTTGCCGTCGCTTCGAACGATTTGGTTATCGAGCGCGACATCACGTTCTACTCGCTGTGCGAGCACCATCTGCTGCCGTTTTACGGCAAGGCTGCCATTGGCTATATCCCCAACGGCCGTGTCGCAGGGCTTTCTAAGCTTGCCCGCACGGTAGAGGTCTACGCCCGTCGTCTGCAGCTGCAGGAGCAGTTGTGCGCACAAGTTGCCGATGCCCTCATGGAGTATCTCGCTCCCCAGGGAGCGATTGTGCTCATGGAAGCTGAGCATATGTGCATGACCATGCGCGGCGTGCAAAAGCCCGGCACCAAGACCGTGACGCTCGCTCGCCGCGGCGTCTTTGAGACTGATCCCGCGCTCGAGGAGCGGTTCTTTAGGATGCTGGGCCGTTAGCATGAGGGTCGTCAACGACTTTACATCGAAAACCGATGAGGGGACGTCGCGTCGCGGCTTTATGGCTTCGGGCTTGGCTCCCTTTGGTGCCATGCCTCGCATTGATTACATTTGCGCCAACGGGCTGTTCCGGCGGCACCTGGGTAACATTGCACAGTTGGAATCGGGGCGCATCTTCTGCCGCCACGGTATTGACCATCTTCTCGATGTCGCTCGCATTATGTGGATCAAGAATCTCGAGGAACAGCTCGAATTTGACCGTGAGGTCATCTACGCCACGGCACTTCTTCACGATATCGGCAAAGATGAACAGTATGAATCGGGTATATCCCATGATGTTGCAAGCGAACGCGTCGCTGATGCGATTCTCGGCGGCATGCCCGATGATGTGGCGTTTGAGCCGGCCGATGCCGCAGCCATTAAGACGGCCATTCTGGGCCATCGAAAGCTGCGTGTGAACAGCCAACCGCTTGAGCGTCTGCTCTATGCAGCCGACAAAGCGTCGCGCGCCTGCTTTGCATGCCCCGCGCGCAATGCTTGCAACTGGAGCGATGATAAAAAGAACCTGTCGATTCGCGTGTAGTTAGTTTGCGCGGTCGGGGTTCTAAACGAAGGAGACGATCGCGATGAGCAACAAGAAACTGCCCGAGAATGCAACCAAGACTGAAGGCGCCGAGCTCGCCCGCCGTGGAAGGGGCGAAATATCCACCGCAACGGCGGTGCCCCACGTGAGTTATGACGATCTGCGCCATGCTGACCGCATTACTATCGACGGTCTCGAGGTCTTTGCCAACCACGGCGTGTATCCCGAAGAGAATGCGCTGGGCCAGAAGTTCATCGTGTCCTTGGTGCTCTATGCCGACCTGCGTGCAGCGGGGGAGCACGATAACCTGGACGCTTCGATTGACTACGGCTCGGTGTGCCACGATGTCGATGGCTATCTGCGCGAGCATACGTTTAGGCTCATCGAGGCGGCAGCCGAGGGTGTGGCCCAGATGCTGCTGCGTCGTTACCCCTTGCTGCTTGGCGTGCGTGTTAAGCTCGATAAGCCTTGGGCTCCCGTCGGTCTTCCCCTGGCAAGCTGCGGCGTCGAGATCGAGCGCGTGCGCTAGTCGACGCTAGAGCTTGTTGAGGGGTGGCTGCTTGAGCCGCTGCGACAGGGCTCTATTGTTGGGGCAGTACGTGTCGAGCAGCGCGTGAAACCGATGATTGTGGCTCGGTTCGAGCAGGTGGACGAGCTCGTGGGCGACAACCATGTCAAGGCACTCGACGGGGTAGGCGGCAAGTTCTCGTGCGATGCGAATGGCGCCGGTTTTGGGCGTGCATGATCCCCAGCGCGTTTTCATGCTGCGCACGGAAACGCGGGAAACGGCGACACCCATTGCGATTTCGTACGCGCGCACCATATCGCGCAGCGCCGTGGTGACCTCGGATGCATAGAGCTGGTCGATGCGGGTCTGGAGCTCATCGGACGTCAGGCCGTCGAGGGTTGCGCGCCGCTTGGCCTGTGGGCGTTCGTTCGATTTGTCGGCACCCATAAAACTTGCGAAGGTGGCCTGCTTGGGCCGCGGTGCGGGTGATGCAAAGTTGCGATCGAGCGCATCTTGTACCGTGATGGGCTTGCCCCAAAGTGCAATGATGGACGAGGGGCTGAGCGGCTCTCGCGCCGTCGCCTGACGTTGCTCGCGCTGGGCAAGTCGTCTGATAATCCAGGCGCTGTTGCGCTTCACAAACGCTTCGATACGCTCGCGGCTGGCGCCGAGCGGTGCGCTGGCGTGGACCTCACCGCTCGATGTGACGCGCAGGTTGAAGTTTTTGACGCGCTTTTTGGTAACGACGACGGGGATGGGAGTCCCATCCGGTTGGGGTAGGAAAAGCGTAAATTGCTGCGTCAAAAGTGGTCCTTCAGATTGGGGACGGGCCGGCATGTCGACCGTTCGGCATGCCGGCCCGCTCAGGGGATGTGAAATTAATAACGCTCAAAGAAGGCAAGGGCATTATCGCTGCAGAGCTTCTGCATCACGGTCTTGCCAAAGTGCTTGGAGAGCATGTTCTGGAACTCGGGCATCTTGCTGGCATCGGAGAGGAAAGCGGGCACCGTGGCACCGTCCCAGTCGCCGCCGAGTGCGATGACGTCCTCGCCGCCCAGGTCGAGCCAGTGCTCGATATGTGCCGCTAGCTGGTCGAAGGTGACGTCTGCGGCGGTCTTGTCGGTTGCGTCGTTGGAAAGGAACTCGCTGCAGTAGTTGAGGCCGACGATACCGCCCATGTCGCGAATGGTGCGGAACTGGTCGTCGGTAAGGTTGCGTTTGACGCCGCAAACCGCACGGGAGTTGGAGTGGCTGGCGACGAAGGGACGCGTGGCGTGGGCGACAACCTCGTCAAAGCACTCATCGTTGAGGTGGGAGACGTCGAGTACCATGCCGGCGTGCTCCATCTGCGTAAGTGCCTCGATGCCGGCGCCGGTGAGGCCGGCGTGGGTGTCGTGGCCGCTCGCGAGCGGCCCCTGCGCATTCCAGCTGAGTGACGACATAAGCACGCCCAAGCTCTTGAGCACTTCGATCAGCGCGGGGTCCTCGGCAAAGAACGTGGCGTTTTCGATGGTGTGGATGCAAGCGACCTTGCCGTCCTTGAGCGCGGGGCGAATGTCTGCGGCGCTGCGCACGTTGACCATACGGTCGTGGTTGAGCATTGCCTGGCCGCTCATATGCGCCATGATCTGCGCCTGGAAGCGCGCGGCGTGGGCGGTGGGAATCTCGTCGGGGACAAACGTGGCGAAGCACTGTGCCCACGGCGTGTTGCCGATCTTTGCGAGCGAGATGGCACAGGCGTTACCCTCGATGAGGTCGAAATCTTGCGGATGCGTTTCGTCGCCGGGGAAATAACCGTCGGTGCCGGCGGTAAAGCGCAGGTCGAGATCGAGCGTGGCCCAGCCGATTCGGTCGGCGGTGTCGCAGTGTAGGTCAAATACGGGATATGCCATGGTTCCTCCGGTTGCAGCGTTTCTTTGCAAACTGTCTTCAAATTGTATGACTAGGGTATAGTTAGCGCCATATGTTCATGGCGGCCCGTGTTGTGCGCCGCCCTTATCACGGAGGTTTCCATGTCCAACCAGGGCAAGAAGGTCAAGACTCATTATCGCGGCACGCTCGACGACGGCACGCAGTTCGATAGCTCCTACGATCGCGGTGAGCCGCTGGAGTTCACCTGCGGCGCCGGCCAGATGATCAAGGGCTTCGACGCCGCTGTTGTCGACATGCAGGTGGGTGAGAAGAAGACCGTGCACATTCCTGCTGCCGATGCCTACGGCGAGCACAATCCCGAGATGGTTCTGACCTTCCCGGCCGAACAGGTTCCCAACATCGAGCAGATTGAGAAGGGCATGAAGCTCTTCTTGTCCACGCCGAGCGGTATGCCCGTCCCCGCCGTGGTCATCGATGTAACGCCCGAGGCCGTGACGCTCGACGCCAACCACGAGCTGGCCGGTAAGGACCTCAACTTTGATATCGAGCTCGTCGAGGTCGAGGGTTAGAGTATGCCTGAACGCTTGGTTTCGACGACATGCTTGGGAAATCTCAACGATCCGTCCTATGAACTCCTGCTTCGCCGGAAGTTGGGCGGCGTCTTTGAAGTTGACGATCTGCTGCTCGATTGGGACCAGGCTGATGTATACGCGTTTGTGGGCGTGACGGAGCTGGGGCGCACGGTCGATGTTCGGCTGGATACTGCCGACGGCGGTCGTCTTGCCGACGGCGACGTGCTCGCCATTGACCGTTCGGGCATGGTGCCCGTGGCGGTTGTCGTGCGCTTGCGCAGCGCCGAGGTTTATTTGGTCGAAGTTGACCGCATGGACCCGATTGCGCTCGCGCATTCGTGCTGGGAGATCGGCAACATGCATGCGCCGCTCTTCCGGGGCGACTCGGACGAGCATACTGTGCGCATGTATACGCCGGTGCAGCCTGTTTTGGGCCGCATGCTCCGGGGTGTCGAGGGTGTTCGGCTCTCGCTGGTTACCCGTGAACTCGATGCGGACCGGCGCTTTGCGTCGAGTGCGGCGGAGGTCGTCGTGAGCATGGCTCCCGACTTTACCATCGTAAAAAAGGCGCGCGGCTAAGCGCGCGTATGCGCAAGACGGGCTTTGAGGGGCGACCGATCAAGGTCCGTCTTGCTGTTGATATGAGGCTTTGGGGGAAGCATATGGGTCTTGAGGGAATCAAACTGATTGCATGCGATTTGGACGGCACGTTGCTGCATCCGGGGGAGCGCGAGCTGCGTTCCGAGGCCTTTGAGCTTATCGATGAGCTGCATCGTCGTGGTATCGTGTTTATGCCGGCGAGTGGCCGTCAATATGCGAGCTTGCGCTACCTGTTTGCCCCGGTGGCCGATGAGCTCGCCTATGTATGCGAAAACGGAACCCTGGTGATGAGCGAGGGGCGTGCCGTCGTCAAGCGTTCCATGGAGCGTAGCCTTGCTATGGTTATCGCGAATACCGTGGTTGCGTATCCCCATACCGACATGACCCTTTCGTGTGAGGGGCACATCTACACCATGAGCGGCAACGATGCGTTCGTCGACCATTTGCGCTATGTGGTCCACTGCGATGTGGCGGTGGTCGACCGTCCCGAGGACATCGACGAGGATGTCATTAAGATTGGCTTCCAGACGCCCGAGGTGGATTATCCGGCGGCCCGGGAGTATTTCGAGCGCCTCTTTGGCGACCGTGTCGATGTGATGACGTCAGGAACCGCATGGACGGACCTTATCGGTTTCGGTTCGGGCAAGGGCTCCGCGCTTGTCGATTACGGTCGTGTCCTGGGGATTTCGCCCGATGAGATGATGGCATTTGGCGACAATGAGAACGATCGCGACATGCTCAACGTCGTGGGCCATCCCTATCTGATGGAGAGCTGCAACCCCACCATGCGCGGTATCAACGATCGCGTCCGTTACGTGCACACGGTCGAAGAAGAACTGCACCGCCTGCTCGCCGAGTAGGTTTTCGGGACATGCCTAGAAATGTACTGTTTGCTGCAAAGCGCGGAAAGGTGGATTTTAAGGCATGTCCCGAACATCTACCGGCAGTCGGGGCAGAGACCCTCGAAGATGGTGTAGTGCGACGTGACGTGCCAGCCGATTTGCTCGGACGCCTTGGCGTCGAGCTGGGCATCGAAGGGGAGCGGTACGTCGATGACGCGGCTGCACGAGGTGCAGATGATATGCGCATGCGGCTCGATCGTGCGATCGAAGCGGCTACCGCCCGGCGTCTTGATGGAGAGGATTTCGCCTGCGTCGGCCAAGAGATTGAGATTGCGGTAGACCGTACCGCGGCTGATTTTGTCATCCTGCGCGCGCACGACGTTGTAGATTTCGTCGGCGGTGGGATGGTTATAGCTTTGGCGCACGGCGTCAAGAACCAGCTTTCGCTGCCTGGTATTCCTTCTTTGCACCGCCATGCGCCTCGCCTCTTTTCTATTAACGGTCGTAGGTAAATGATACCGTATTTAGCACACAATACTAATAATGAGGACTGAAACCGTCTTCATTGGCAAGTGGGGCTCGGGCCTGGGCGTCTACGAGGCGAAAACGCGTTCCCATGCGCTCGTAGGAGGCATGAAGCGCCTCGAGATGAGATAGGATGTTTGCCGGAGCTCCCTGTATCTCCATCTCGACTGAGCCGTCTTCCATGTTACGCACCCAGCCGGTGAGGGAGCGTGCCTGCGCGAGGTTGGTGTTGGTAAAGCGAAAACCAACGCCTTGGACTTGCCCCGTCCAGTGCAGGAAATAGCGCAGGGGAGTGTTTTGAGTGGCCTCGTCGCTTGCGAGTACGGTAAGCCTGCGGCGCAGCTCGAGCTCGACGTTCGATGGTTTTTGAGGCTCTCGACTGCCGCCGGTGACGCTGGAGAAGAACGTATCGAAGAGGCCCATCGCTATGCCTGCTTGTCTGCGTCGGCCGGGAAGGTAATGCCGGCCTGCTGGCGCACGGCATCCATGATGCGCAGTGAGACGAGCGTGACATCGCGGTAGTGGCCAAGCTCGTGGCGTCCTGCCGGGGTCTCCCAAATCTCTTCCTTAACGTTATCGATGCCGCCGATGGCGGTGATAAAGTCTGTGAGTTCGTATTCCATAGTGTTGCTCGATTTGGGCAGGTCGAGCACGCGGCCGTTGTCTCCCTGTTCGCGCGGTGCCTCGGTCGCCGAGCCGCGTACGACGTCGCCGCGATAGTCGATGCGGACGTTGCGGGGCGTGGACAGATGGTCGATCTGGATAGTGCCACGCTCGCCTTCGATCTGCGAGGGCAGCAGGTCATTCGTAATTTTGGAGTGCGCGAGCTCGACGGAGATACGGCCACCGCCGTAACTGGCGAGGATGGAACCGCAGCCATCGATGGGGCCGTGCGTGAGCTGTCGCGTGGTGGGATCGAGCAGAGTGGTCATGCTCGTAAGGCCGGAGGGCATGCCAAAGATCTCGACCATGGGCTCGACGGTATAGACGCCAATGTCCATGAGGGAACCCGATGCCATATTGCAGTCGAAGATATTGGTGGCGCGTCCCGCGAGAATCTCGTTGTAGCGCGAGGAATACTTGCCAAAGCGCAATGAGGCGCGGCGGATGGGCGCAATTTCGCCCAGAGCGTCCTCAATGGCGTGGAAGGCGGGATCGTGGAGGGGACGCATGGCCTCGAGGGCCACGACACCTGCTGCCTCGGCAGCGCGGAAGACTTCCAGCGCCTGCGCTTCGGTGGCGCAGAAGGGTTTCTCGACGATGACGTGCTTGCCACCGGCGATGCAGGCAAGGGCCTGCTCGTAGTGGAGCGCATTGGGGCTGCCGATGTAGACGGCATCGACGTCGTCGGCGGACGCGAGCTCATCGAGTGAAGTAAAGTTTCGCTCGCCACCGCGCTCGGCGGTAAAGGCGGCACCGCGATTGGCATCGCGTGAAAGCGTGCCCACAAACGCGGCTTGGTCGTTGGCGTTGACGACTTGGATAAAGTCGTCTGTGATCATGGATGTGCCGATGGTCGCGATGCGCAGCATACGTCCCCCTTGCGTTGTTTGGTCTACAGGATGAGTGTAGCGCGTGGGGATATAAAGCTGCGCGAAAACGCTATTACAGGTCGCTCTCGTTAAAGCCGGCGTCGATATCGAGGTTGCTGCCGTCGGCCGCCGTGGTGGCGAGCTCATCGCAGCGCTCGTTGAGCTCGTGACCGGCGTGACCCTTAACCCAGATGAACTCAACCTTGTGCTTGCTTTTGGCGGTGAGTAGGCGCTCCCACAGGTCGCGGTTCTTGACGGGTTGCTTGTTGGCGGTTTTCCATCCGCGCTTTTTCCAGCCGTCGATCCAGTGCTTGTTAAAGGCGTTGACGACATACTGCGAATCGGAATGGACTTCGACCTCGCAAGGGCGGTTGAGCGCCTCGAGCGCCACGATGACCGCCATGAGTTCCATGCGGTTGTTGGTGGTCTTGGCGTAGCCGCGCGAAAGCTCGGAGGTGAAGGTCTTGCCGGCGGGGTTGGTGTATTTGAGCACGGCGCCGTAGCCGCCGCGTCCCGGATTTGATCGGGCCGAGCCGTCGGTGTAGATGATGACCTTCACGGGCTTCCTTTCGTTGAGTGCATTTCATGTGAGTGACCATTGTAGCGCCATGCCCGCCGGGGGCCAGCAATCTACGATTTCTACCCCGTCTTCCGACTGTTAGTTGGCATGGATGATGCGGTTGAGCTCGTCGAGGTATTGCTGCAAGAGGAGAGAGGGCTTGCGCTCGTCGTGCATGATGTAGCCAACGTGCATCGTTGGGGCGTCTG
Organism: uncultured Collinsella sp.; assembly: GCA_902491935.1. Lineage (GTDB taxonomy): Bacteria > Actinomycetota > Coriobacteriia > Coriobacteriales > Coriobacteriaceae > Collinsella. The sequence goes on along the minus strand of CABUJN010000043.1, from coordinate 128 downwards.
CTAGCGGGATCGATGCCATGCCCCATTGCATTTCATTGGAGAGGACACCGGTCGACAGGGTGTAACCGTTCGACGTGATAAGTAAGTTAGTAAGTGTTCCGCGGTCCGAGATCCGTATGTTGCGGTCG
>CABUJN010000042.1:0-18732 GCA_902491935.1 uncultured Collinsella sp. | reverse complement strand
ACATCGTGGCTGCGCCAAGAGCTGTATCGCGACGCCGTAGAGGCCGAGGGCCACGGTGGTCCCGATGCCTATTCGGTTATGGCGAATGATGCCGCCGACGTGGCGCCGGGTGCCGATGGGCTCCTGTGTCTGCCGTACTTTGCGGGGGAGCGTACTCCGCTCAACGATCCCGAGGCGCGTGGCGTCTTCTTTGGCCTGACCGGAAGGCATACGCGAGCCCATATGGTTCGCGCCGCCTTGGAAGGCGTCGCGTATACCGTTGCATCCCATGTCGACATTATCGAGCGAGAGCATGGACTGCCAATTGGGCGCATTATGCTTGTCGGAGGTGGAACCAAGAATCCAGTTTGGATGCAGGCTATCGCCGACGTATGCGGGCGCGAGGTCTCGGTTGCCAAGGTTACGGTGGGCGCATGCTTCGGTGATGCCATCATGGCAGCTCTCGCAGGTGGCGCTTATGCATCATGGGATGAACTCGCCCGAGTCCTTGGCGTTGCGCAAACAATCGAGCCCGATATGGCTGCCCACGAGTTATATGCGTCGCGTCGTCATATCTTTGACGAATTGTATGCACGCAACTGTGATCTCATGCACGAATTGGTGTAATGCTGCCGAACTGTACTGCCTACCAATAGGGACTGCGTTGTGCGATTCGCATGTCCCTTGGCATTTTTGCCCACAGGGGTTAGCGAAGGTCAAAAACAGCGTGCGCATTTGCTAAAACTACCGACTCGATGCGCTTTGCGTCACAGTTTTTGAGTGAGGCAATGCGCATCGAGGTCCTTGCGAGCGATCTGATGAGCGACTGCGCGCTTGTTTCTGTGTTTGCCTCCGCCGGCGCATCGGTTTCGAGCAGTAAACGATCGAGTGGAATCTGTCGTGCGTATTCGCGACCGCGCTTGGTCGCGAGCATGCGTTCGTTGACGGAAAAATAACAGCCCGCATTACGCGCGCGGACGAGTTCGTCCGAAGTACCGCTAAACCAGTGGAAGATGATAACGGGGGAGTCGGGGTTTGGGATGAGTAGTCCATGCGATTCGAGGACGTCCAGTACGGCTCCTGCCGAACGAACGGCGTGAATTGATATCACGCGCCCGGTAAGAGGATGCTGCACGAGCGCATCGCAGAGCCGGTTAAGTGCCTGTATTTGTAGCGGCTCACTTCCAGCAAAGCGCGCGGAAAAGTCGAGTCCGACTTCGCCGATGTAGCGTTCTTGGGCAGCAACTTCGCAAAGCAGATTGACTTCGACAAAACCGCAGTGGCCATCGGCGAGCCACCAGGGGTGAAGCCCAACGCCGGCGATGATGCCTGGTTGGCGACAGGCGCGCTCGTTTGCGGCCGAAAAGTCGCGCGGATTGACGCCGCAGTCAAATAGACCCAAGCCCAGCGCCGTCGCCTCATCGGCAACGGCGTCCGGGTGAGCCATTAAATCAAGATGGCAGTGTGCATCAAATAACCGGGGCTCCATCTCGGTGCGCTCCGCTAGTCCAGACGTTGGCCATCGGAGCGTACGCGCTCAGTGCCGCGGCCGCTGATCTGGCGGATAACCTCGCCGGCAATCATCTGGCCCATGATGGGCGGCATAAAGCTGGCGGTTCCCAGCTCGGTGCGCTCGTGGATGTTGGAAGGGTCGCGGGGCTGTGTCTTAACCGATTCCTCGCAGCTAAACAGTACATGCAGGCTCTTGATTCCGCGCTTCTTGCATTCTTTGCGCATGATGCGGCTCATGGGGTCACGTACCGTATCGAAAATGTCGGCAAAGCGGAGGCACTCGGGATGGAGCTTGTTGGCCCCGCCCATGGAGCTAACCAAACGAATGTCGTGGTCCTGAGCATATTTGGCAATGGTGAGCTTGGCCGAGATGGTGTCGATGGCGTCGACGACGTAGTCGAGCTTGCCGTCCGTCTGCTCCAAAACGCTCGCGAAGAAATCATCGATGTTGTCGCTCAGCAAGTATTCAGTTCGCTTGATGACGGCAGCGGCGGGATTGATGTCGTGGATCATGGCTTCCATCACGTCAACCTTGCGCTTGCCGACGGTGCTGTGAAAGGCGATGGCCTGGCGATTGATATTGCTGGGCGCGATGATGTCCTTGTCCAGAATGACGAAATGACCGATGCCGCCGCGGGCGAGTGCCTCGCAGCAGTTGGAGCCCACGCCTCCGCAGCCGAGCACTAGCACCGTAGCATCGGCGAGCTTATCGAGTGCCTCGCGGCCCATGATAATCTCGAGCTTGGTGTCGCGTGTCTCGATGGGAGTTGCGGCGGTGGTTTCGGTCATAAATATCCTCCGATGGGGAAGCAGGTCGTGTTTTAGCTATCGCCATTATAGGTAATCGCCCATAGGTTGCGATGGCGTTTGCTTTGATGTGGTTTGAAGCATTGCGATTAGATAGTTAGACAAACATCTAAATATTGAGTATAGTGTGCACGTCATGAGAGATGATGAGAGGAGGTCTTATGCCGGGAGAGGGTTTTAAGGCGCTGGCCGATCCTACACGGCGTCACATTTTGGAACTGCTGCGCGAGGGCAATTGCACGGCCGGGGAGCTTGCCGAGCATTTTGACATCAGCAAGCCGTCGTTGAGCCATCACTTGGCGACGCTCAAAAACGCCGGGTTGGTGACCGACGAACGTCATGGCCAAAACATCGTTTACAGCTTAAACACCACCGTCATGCAGGACTTGATCGGTTGGTTTATGGGCTTTACAAACACGGAAGGTGATAAGGATGAATAACGAAAACAAGGGCATTCACGCCACTGGGGTATCGTCGCGCGTGTGGGCCATGCTTGTTGTGGTCTGCGCCATTAATGTTGCTGCGCACCTCATGGTGATGCCAAGCCTGCCTGCGCAGATTCCCACGCACTGGGGTGCGAGCGGCGCCGTGAACGGTTGGGGTCCCCGTTGGATGGCCTCTGCGCTCGGCGTGCTGCCTCTGGCACTTCTTGCAATGTTCTACGTGGTGCCACGCATTGACCCCAAGGGCGAGGCGTATCGGACTTCGGGCAAGTTCTATCAGGGTTTCGTAATCGCCTTCACCTTGTTCATGTGTGCCATAAGCTGGTTGGGTGAGCTTACGGTCTGGGGCGTGGTGCCGGCGGTCGGTTTGGTCAACGTGCTGATTTCCGGTGCTGTTGGTTTGCTGTTCATCGGCATAGGCAACTACTTGCCGCGTGTGAAGCAGAACTATACGCTCGGTATCAAGACGCCTTGGGCGCTTGCCGATCCCGAGAACTGGCGCCGTACGCAGCGCTTTGGCGGTGCCTGCTTTATGGTGCTGGGTGTTGGCCTGATTGTGATGGGCGTGGCGGGTAGCATGCTTTCGAGTGAAGTCGCCGCCGCGGTGATTGCGGTTCTGGCGTTTGGTTCAGCCGGAGCTGCCTACGTCTACTCGTATCTGCTGTGGCGCAAATCGCAGCGGGCCGTTCGCTAAGGTTGCGGAAAACTAGCGTACGCAGTTCATAGTATGTTCTGGGGGACTTTTCCCAGGTAGTATTAGGGGGTGTGGGCAACCATGCCCCTTTTTATTAGAACGCGCGGATTGCCTCTCCGATTTTCCATCACGGGGAGGATCAGAAGATTTCCGCAGCTAGATAAGGAGAAGCTGACATTGGCTGAGTTCATTTATCAGATGTATCAGGCTCGCAAGGCTCATGGCGACAAGGTAATCCTTGACGACGTGACCCTGAGCTTCTATCCCGGTGCCAAGATCGGCGTCGTGGGCCCCAACGGTATGGGCAAGTCGACCCTGCTCAAGATCATGGCCGGTATCGAGGAGGTCTCCAACGGCGATGCCAGGCTCACCCCTGGCTACACCGTGGGCATCCTGCAGCAGGAGCCGCCGCTCGATGACGACAAGACCGTCATCGAGAACGTGCGTATGGCGTTTGGCGACATGATCGCCAAGGTCGATCGCTTCAACAAGATCGGCGAGGAGATGTGCGACCCGGACTGCGACATGGACGCCCTCATGGCCGAGATGGGCAAGCTCCAGGACGAGATCGACGCCGCTGATGGCTGGGATATCGATTCCAAGCTCGGCCAGGCCATGGACGCCCTGCAGCTGCCCGATTCCGACATGCCGGTCAACGTGCTTTCCGGCGGCGAGCGCCGTCGCGTGGCCCTGTGCAAGCTGCTGCTCGAGGCTCCCGACCTGCTGCTGCTTGACGAGCCCACAAACCACCTAGACGCTGAGTCGATCCTGTGGCTCGAGCACTTCCTTCACAACTACCAGGGCGCGGTGCTTGCCGTCACGCACGATCGCTACTTCCTGGATAACGTTGCCGAGTGGATCTGCGAGGTCGACCGCGGTCACCTTTATCCCTACAAGGGCAACTACTCCACGTATCTGGAGACCAAGGCCGCGCGTATCGAGGCACAGGGCAATCGTGACGCCAAGCTCGCCAAGCGCATGGAGGCCGAGCTCGAGTGGGTACGCAGCTCGCCCAAGGCTCGCCAGGCAAAGAACAAGGCCCGTCTGGCTCGCTACGAGGAGATGGAGGCCGAGGCCCGCGCAAGCCAGAAGCTCGACTGGACCGATATCCGCATTCCCGTTGGACCGCGTTTGGGTAACAAGGTGCTCGAGGCCCATCACCTGCACAAGGAATTCGACGGTCGCGTGCTCATCGACGACCTTTCTTTCACCCTGCCGCGTAACGGCATCGTGGGCGTCATCGGCCCCAACGGTGTGGGCAAGACTACGCTCTTCAAGACCATCGTGGGCCTGGAGCCGCTGACTTCGGGCGAGCTCGAGGTGGGCGAGACCGTCAAGATCTCCTACGTCGACCAGAACCGTTCTGGCATCGACCCCGACAAGAACCTGTGGGAGGTCGTCTCGGATGGCCTGGACCACATGATGGTGGGCGAGACCGAGGTTCCGAGCCGCGCTTATGTGGCGAGCTTTGGCTTTAAGGGCCAGGACCAGCAGAAGCGCGCTGGCGTACTTTCCGGTGGCGAGCGCAACCGTCTGAACCTGGCGCTCACGCTCAAGCAGGGCGGCAACCTGCTGCTCCTCGACGAGCCTACGAACGACCTCGACGTCGAGACGCTGTCCTCGCTCGAAGCGGCGCTGCTCGAGTTCCCGGGCTGCTCGGTGGTCATTAGCCACGACCGTATGTTCCTGGACCGTGTCGCCACGCACATTCTGGCGTGGGAGGGCACCGATGAGAACCCGGGCAACTGGTATTGGTTCGAGGGCAACTTCGAGGCCTATCAGGCCAACCGCATCGAGCGCCTGGGCGAGGACGCAGCCCAGCCACATCGTATTCACCGCAAGCTCACGCGCGACTAGATTGTTACGCGGTTTTCCAAACCGCGTAACTGCTCGACGCTGCGCGGGCCGCAAGCACCCCATCTTGCCGTTCAAGCCGTCGCTCGCGTACCGAAGTACGCGTCGCTCCTCTTTCACGGCAACCTGGGGCACTTGCGGCCCGCTCGCTGTTGGTTACGCAACATCAACAAATATAAACGGCTCAAATCCTGATTTGGATTTGAGCCGTTTGTCGTTACTGATCGGGTTCTTCGACCTTGTCGATGGCCCAGGTGGATCCGAGACCGCCGGTGGTGTTGCGGCGGATGCGCACGGTGACTTCGTGGCGCTCGCCGGCCTGCGTGTAGCGCAGGGGGAAGCTTGCGCGGTTTCGCGCGGCCTCGATGGTACCGCGCTCGCGGGCGATCCAGTAGTACTCGCCGACGATGCCGAGCGTGTCGGCGCCGTAGGGGAGATAAGTCGACAGCTGGTGCAGAAGCGGGCCGGGGCAGAAGACTTCGGTTGCGAAATCGACGGGGAAGTCCTCGGGGATGGCGGGCGCTGCAGGTGCGGGGGTTGGGGCCTCTGCGGGTACCGAAGCCGGTGCCGGTGCGGGAATTTGGTCGCAAGCAGAGGCGGGCACGGATTCGATGACGGGTGCGGGCTCCAGCGTCGTCTTCGGCTTGATTGTGGAATCTGCGGGCTTCACGGTGACGGGCGCGTCTGCAGCTTCAGTTTCAACCTCAACCTGCGTCGCGTTCTCGTTCTCGACGCTCGGCTTTGCCTCGATGGGCGTGGATGCCATGGTGGTGATGCCGGCATTGGCATTCTCGGGGTCATAGACGACCGTGAGCGAGATGGCGGGCTGCGGCGTCTCGGGCTGCGGCGCCGACTCGGTAGCGTCTTGATCGGCGGGCTCGTCGGACTGATCGTCCTCGGCCTCGTCACCAAAGACATCGCTGTTTTGGAACGCAGACGTCTCGGGCTGGTCAGCGGCTTCTTCGGTTGTCGACTTGGGCGCTTCGTTGAGCTCCACAGTGGCTTCCTGCTCGGATATGACTTCGGGATCGGTCGATGCGGCGATTTCGGTTTCGGCTTCTGCCGTTACCTCAATAGCGACTTCGATCTCTGTCTCGGGCTCGGGTTCCGGCGCGGCTTCAACCATGGCTTCGGGCTCGGGACGCTTAACGTGCTTGGGGCGTACGGCCTTGAGGTCCTTTTCGCCGCGTTTCTTCTTTTTGTAGGACTGCTTGGCGCCCTTGGCAGCCTTGGGCTTGTCCTCGCCCTTGGCAAGGGCGGTATCCCAGGCCTCGTTGGCGATGACGGTGGCATACAGGCGGCCGCCCTTAAAGACGGTCAGCTTAATGCAGTCGTTGAGCTCCTCGAGCAGCTCGCGCGTGGACTCGAAGCCCAGGTCATAAGCGGTCATGTCGCCGGCGGCGAGCGCCTCCTCGACCTGCGTCATAAACGTTTGCTTGCCGCATCCGATTGCATCGCGTAGCAGGCGATACAGATAGATGTGGTTGCCCAGCGAAAGCGTGGGCCTAACTATTGTCTTGCTCATGGCAAATCTCCTCTTTACACACCAAAGCATCTTACCATCGCATGGTGTTCGCCATGGCGGCGCCCAAGGCAAACGGGCGCGAACCGCTTTCGATTCGCGCCCGTTGTACAGGTCGGTTATCTATGAGAGGCAAATGTGCTTAGTTGCCCGATGCCGTGCCTTGGCTCGAGCTGTCAGATGCCGTGCCGGACGCGGTTCCGCTCGAGCTGTTCGAGCTGTTGGTGTTGTTGCTGTCTGCTGTGCCCGTTCCCGAAGTGGTGTCGCTCGTCTGGCCGCCCGTGCTCGGCTGCGAACCGCCAGTCGTTTGGCTTGAGTCGGTCGTGCCGGACGGCGTGCTGCTGTTGGCCGTAGAGGAATCGGTGCCCTGCGATTGGTTTTGGGTGTTCGAGGACGAATTGGCAGAGGTAGAACTGTCTTGCGTATCGTCCGTCTGTGCCTGCTGATCCTGCGACTGGGTGTTGCCATTTGCATCGCTCTCGGTCGTGCGCGACGACAGGATTGGCTCGGGACGCTCGCCCAGACCCTCACCGGCGGTGGTTATAAGGATGGCGCCGGTGCAGGCGATGACCGCGACGATGGCGATGGCGATCGAGAAGACGATGACCTTCTTTTGCGTCTGGCTGCGCTCTGCCGCGGCCTTGGCGCGCAGGCTGTTAGGGGCGACGCGCGCCGTGGTCGCGCGCCCCGCAATCTGGCGCATCTCCTGCGTGGTCGCGGCGCCACCTAGGTGCTCCTCGACATCGGGCTCAACGGGCTCGTAGGCGCCGGCAGGGTAGTCGACAGCGACATGCGTGCCCTTGATTGCTTTGGCACTGGCAGAGATAAAGTGGCGGTAGACCTGCGAGGACACAACGGTGATGACCGAGCTCACGGCGGCGCCAATTACTGAACCAGCGATACCAATCTTGGAGGCAAGCGCGACGCTCGTGGCGGCGGCTGCGGCGCCGGCAATGATCTGAGGAATGGAAATGTCATCGAACAGGCCCTTTTTGGGCGCGATGGCCATGGTCTGTCCGATGGAATGGTTTTCGTGAACGCCGTTGTTGAGCGATGCCGGTGTCATGACGCGCGTGCGCGGCGCGTCGGTGTACTTGGTTGTCATACGGGGTCCTCCCGGTGTAAATCTGCTTCGTTTCATGCAGCCATCAGGGTACCCACCAGATGTGAATCGTACGTGACATTTAACAGATATCATCAACTCATCAATAGCTCACCAAGTTGGTGGGATGCGGTTGCACCCGGCGGTTGAACTACAATAGGGCTTGCTAATTGTTGTGAATGGCGTCTACGCACGGGAGCATTCTTATGAATCTTCACCTTTCTCAGTCTGATGGCTTTTTGCGTGTGGCGGCGGCGTCGCCGCAGATTCGCGTTGCCGATGTCGAGGGCAATGCCGAGGTTGCGCTGGCGGCTGTTCGCGATGCTGCCGAGCGTGGCGTTCGTGCGTTGGTGTTGCCCGAGCTTAATCTGACTGGCTATACCGCAGCCGATTTGTTCCATAACCGCACATTACTGCATGCCTGCGAGACCGCACTGGCACATATTCTCGATGAAACCCGCGAGCTGCCGATTGTCTTTACCATCGGCCTTCCCGTTGCAGTTGCCGAGAATATCTACAACTGCGCCGCCGTGTGCTGCGCGGGCGAGCTTTTGGGCCTCACGGCCAAGAAGTATCTGCCCAACTATGGCGAGTTCTATGAGCGCCGTTGGTTTGCTCCGGCGCCTGCGGATCCCGTGTGGGTTGAATTTGCCGGTCAGGGTCCGGTCCCGCTGGGTTCGGGGCTTGTCTACCGTTGCTGTGATGAGGGCGCCGAGGACCTGGTGCTGGGCGTTGAGGTCTGTGAGGATCTGTGGGTGCCGGCACCCCCTTCGACCGAGATGGCGCTTGCCGGTGCGACGGTGATTCTCAACCCGTCGGCCTCGGACGAGATTATCGGTAAGGCAGATTACCGCCGCAGCCTTATCTCCAATCAGAGTGCGCGCCTGTACTGCGCCTATGCCTACGCCGATGCGAGCGAGGGCGAGTCCACGACCGATATGGTCTTTGCGGGCGAGAACCTCGTCTACGAAAACGGCTCCAAGCTCGCCGCGACTAAACTGCTTACCTGCGATATGGCCGTCGCCGATGTTGACCTTGACCGCCTGGTTGCCGAGCGCCGTCGCTCGACGACGTGGACGCGTGCCGACGATGCTCCGGAGGCCACGACCGTTGAGTTCTCTTTTGAGGGCACGCTCTCCGAGGCTCCCGTCCTGCGCAACGCCTGCGACATCGACCGCGTTTTCCCGCGCGCGCCCTTTGTTCCGGCCGACCATGGTGACCTGGCCGAGCGTTGCGAGACCATCCTCGACCTGCAGACTGCCGGCCTCAAGACCCGTCTTGCCCATACGGGTACCAAGGCTGCAGTCATCGGTCTTTCGGGCGGCCTGGATTCCACGTTGGCGCTGCTTGTGACCGTGCGTGCCTTCGATGCACTGGGGCTGCCGCGCACGGGCATCACTGCCGTGTCCATGCCCGGCTTTGGCACGACGCATCGCACCAAGTCGAATGCCGAGTCGCTTGCCCGCGACCTGGGTGTGAGCTTCCGCGAGGTTTCGATTCACGCGGCCGTGGAGCAGCACTTTAAGGATATCGAGCATGACCCTGCTGTGCAGGACGTGACCTACGAGAACAGCCAGGCTCGCGAGCGTACACAGATCCTGATGGATCTGGCCAACCAGGCCGGCGGTTTTGTCATCGGCACGGGCGACCTGTCGGAGCTGGCGCTCGGCTGGGCTACCTATAACGGCGACCACATGAGCATGTACGCCGTCAACGCGAGCGTGCCCAAGACGCTTGTGCGCCATCTGGTGCGCTATGCGGCTGATGTCTTTGGCGGGCGTATTGCCGAGGTCTTGCTCGATATCCTCGATACGCCGGTGTCCCCCGAGCTTCTGCCGCCCACGGGCGACGGCGAGATTGCGCAGAAGACTGAGGATTTGGTGGGCCCGTACGAGCTGCACGACTACTTCCTCTACTACCTGCTGCGTTTTGGCTTTGAGCCGGGCAAGATCTACCGCATGGCGCTCAAGAGCTTCGAGGGCGTCTACGACGTCAAGACCATTCACACGTGGCTACGCACGTTCTATCGTCGCTTCTTTGCCCAGCAGTTTAAGCGCAGCTGCCTGCCCGACGGTCCCAAGGTGGGTTCGGTGACGCTCAGCCCGCGTGGCGATTGGCGTATGCCGAGTGACGCCAGCTCGCGACTGTGGCTTGCGCAGATCGACGCGCTTAATGCAATTGACTAAGGTTGGCTAAATTGAACCAATACGGGGGTTGCAAGCGTTACACTTTTGCAATCTGATGGCCCGTATCGCGCGGCGCTCTTGTCGGAGCGCCGCGTTTTTCATATCGAAAGGTGGCACCATGCAGGCATCGCAGCGTCTCGACCGCTTTGGCGCGGAGGTCTTCGCCTCGCTCAACAACAAGCTTCTCGCGCTGAAGGCTCAAGGCAAGACCATTTACAACATGAGCGTGGGCACGCCCGACTTTAAGCCGTACGACCACGTGGTCGAGGCGCTCACGCAAGCAGCCCAAGATCCCGAGATGTGGAAGTATGCCCTGCGCGACCTGCCCGAACTCAAGCAAGCCGTGTGCGATTACTATGAGCGCCGCTTTGGCGTTTCGGGTATTACGCCGTCCATGGTGCAGTCGTGCAACGGCACGCAGGAGGGCGTGGGCCATTTGGGTCTGGCCCTGCTCGATCCGGGCGACACCATTCTGGTTCCCGATCCGTGCTACCCGGTCTTTGAGGCGGGTGCCAAGATCGCCGATGCCAAGCTCGAGTACTATCCGTTGGTTGCCGAGCATAATTACCTGCCCTATGTGGCGGGTATCGACCCCGAGGTGGCCGATCGTGCCAAGTACATGATCGTGTCGCTGCCCGCAAACCCGGTCGGCTCGGTGGGCACGCCCGAGGTCTACGAGGAGATCATCGCTTTCGCCCGCGAGCACGACCTGCTCATCGTCCATGACAACGCGTACTCCGACATCGTGTTCGACGGCGAGCCGGGCGGCAGCTTCTTGCAGTATCCCGGTGCGCTCGAGGTGGGCGTGGAATTCTTCTCGCTCTCCAAGTCGTTTAACGTCACCGGTGCGCGTATCGGCTTTTTGGTCGGCCGCGAGGACGTGGTCTCTGCCTTTGCCAAGCTGCGCGGTCAGATCGACTTTGGCATGTTCTTCCCGATCCAGAAGGCTGCTATCGCCTGCCTGAACGGTCCGCGCGATGAGGTCGAGGCGCAGCGTCTGAAGTACCAGGAGCGCCGCGATGCCCTGTGCGACGGTCTTGAGGGCCTGGGCTGGGAGCGTCCCAACGCGCATGGCTCTATGTTTGTGTGGGCCAAGCTTCCCGGTGGTCGCACCGATTCCATGGCGTTTTGCGAGGAGCTTATGGAGAAGGCCGGCGTTGTGGTGACGCCGGGCGCGAGCTTTGGCCCTTCGGGCGAGGGGCACGTGCGTATGGCACTGGTCCTGCCGCCCGATCAGATCGCTTTGGCTGTCGAGGCCATTCGCGAGGCGGGCCTGTATTAGAAACCTATTTCGACTCGTCAATAGCTCGAAACCGATTTCGTGCAGTTATTTTACGAATACTGCAAACAATTTCGGTAAACGGTCGATTTTTGGCTGCGAATAGGGGCATAATCAAAGTCCCGATTGGATGTATTGGGATTACGGCAAGCCGCTCGGGTCGTTCCCGGGCGGCTTGTTTGTGGAGAGAGATGGGAGTTTCTAATGGTTAACGAGAAGAAGGTCGCTATTGTCGGCTGCGGTTTCGTCGGTTCGTCTTCGGCGTTCGCACTGATGCAGAGTGGTCTGTTCTCCGAGATGGTCCTCATCGACGTGGACAAGAACCGTGCCGAGGGTGAGGCCCTGGATATCGCGCACGGCATGACGTTTGCCGAGCCGATGAAGATCTACGCCGGCGATTATTCCGATGTTGCCGACGCCGCCATGATCGTCGTCACCGCTGGCGCTGCCCAGAAGCCCGGTGAGACCCGCCTGGACCTGGTCAACAAGAACGTAAACATCTTTAAGTCCATTATCCCCGAGATTAAGAAGTCCGGCTTCGACGGCATTCTGCTCATCGTCTCCAACCCGGTTGATGTTCTGACCTATGCTGCCATCAAGATGTCCGGCCTGCCCGAGGGCCATGTCATCGGCTCCGGCACCGTGCTCGACACTGGCCGTCTGCAGCAGATGCTTGGTGCTCACGTCGAGGTTGACCCGCGCGATGTCCAGGCCTATGTCATGGGCGAGCACGGCGACTCCGAGTTTGTCGCTTGGTCCAGCGCTCAGGTTGCTGGCGTTCCGCTGAACACCTTCTGCGAGCTTCACGGTCATCTGGAGCACGAGGCTGCCGAGAAGCGTATCGCCGAGGACGTCAAGAACTCCGCCTACACCATCATCGAGAAGAAGCACGCTACCTACTATGGCGTTGCCATGGCCGTCAAGCGCATCTGCACTGCCGTCATGCGCGATGAGCAGACCGTTCTGCCTGTCTCCTCGCTTATGGTGGGCGAGTACGGCCTGTCCGATCTTGCCATCTCCATGCCGACCGTCGTTGGCCGCGACGGCGTCGTCTGCCGCGTCCCCGTGCCGCTGAACGATGACGAGCAGCATGAGCTTACCGCCTCCGCCAAGGCCCTCAAGGACATCATCGACAGCGTCGACTTCTCCTGCTAAATCAAGCTCGCTAGAGCGAAAAGCTACAATGAAGGCGTCCGAGCCCACACGGCCCGGGCGCCTTTTTGGTGCAAAGTAACCTGACCCCAATGCACCATAGTTGATGGGAGGGCCATGTCGGATTCGCCTAATTTTTTGACCTATGCCCAGACGGCGTTTGACCCGTTTGAGGAACGGTCGTTCTGCGCGGTGGATAGCCTGGTCTTTGCGTGGTTGTCCTATTTGCGTTTGCCGGGTGTTATGGCGGAGCTGACGAACTGGCAGGGCCTAGACGTACGCGAGCTGCTTCGTGCCGAGTGCTACCGGGACATGATTGGCGACCTGTGGGATCCAGAGGGGAGCAGGGCCTTGTTGGAGGCCGTGGCAGCAAGCCCTCGCTACCGTGGCGTGCACGTTTGCGGCTATCGTGCCGTGAGCGATGTGGTGGCGACAGAGCAGTTTGCAGCCATGGCGTTCCGGTTTCCGGCGGGGTTTAGCTATCTTTCCTTCCGGGGGACCGACAGCACGATTGTGGGCTGGAAAGAGGACTTCAACATGGCGTTCCGGTGTCCCGTGCCCTCCCAGGAATCTGCGGCGCGCTATGTGGACGAGGCAGCGGATGCGATTGACGGGCCGCTTTTGTGCGGAGGTCATTCCAAGGGTGGAAACCTTGCGGTGTACGGTGCGGCGATGTGCTCCGATGTCGCCCGTGAGCGAATCGAACGGGTGTATTCCCATGATGGTCCGGGCTTTGTCGAGGAGTTTCTGAACGGCAACGCCTTTGCCGATCTTTCCGGTCGAATCGACAAGACGCTACCTCGGTCGTCGATCTTTGGCATGATGTTCGAGACGCAGGAGGACTATGCCATCGTTGAGAGCACCGAGTTCAGCCTGCTGCAGCATAATCCCTTTAGCTGGGTGGTTGATGATCGCGACTTCGTGTACTGTGAGCGCCTGTCCGCCGGTGCTCGATACGTTGATGGCTCCATTCGCGAGATGCTGCTTGCAGTGTCACCTAGCGAGCGCGAGCGTTTTGTAGATGCGTTGTTCTCCGTGTTTGAGGCTACGGGTGCTGAGCGGTTTGCGGATATCGCCGGGAATCTGCGCGGGAGCCTGCCCGTGATGCTCCAGGCTGCGCAAGGCTTTGACGAGGATACGCGACGCTTTGTATCGCAGACCATCGTGGCAATCCTTAAATGCGCACTGCTGCCCAAACGACCCCAGATCGACGTGCCCGCTGCCGGCAAGAGTTTGGCAGAACAGCTCGAGGCTTGGCAGTCCGAGCTCCTGCGCTAACCATTGGTGCAAGCAACCTGTCCCCGATGCACCAATCTTCGAAGCGCCTGGGGCGGGCTCGACCGCTATACTGATTCGTGCCGAAATCAATCTAGAACGGAATGCCGTATATGAAAATCAATCACGCGATTCTGCATATCTTGGACTTTGACTCTGCCGTCAACGTCATGAGCCAGCGCGAGCTCGATATCGAGAGCCGTACCGTGCGCAACTTCGTGACTACGCACCTGCGGCGCGCTCGTACTTCGGCCGACAACAAGCGTGCCACGTTTGCCGAGAACTCCGCATTCGGCGGCGAGCTCAAGGGCTATTTCTTTGGTGAGCGTGAGTTCGTGGACCTGTCGCAGCAGATTGCGGAGTTCATCTCTTCCGAACTCACCAAGGCCGAGAAAGCCGAGTCCACCGACGTGCTTGTGGCGGACTTTGATGACGATGAGGATGCCCGCTGGTTTGCCGTGATGCTGCTGGGCTCCAAGCAGGCCTTTATGCACGAAGTGGGCCGCGAGGAGGGGGAGGTGCGCAATGACATCGCGCGCCACTACGCTATTCTGCCAAACCCCTCGCAAAAGGTGCCAAGCTATGCCATCGTGCGCGCGAGCACCATGGAGATTGGGTACGTGGACAAGAAACGCAAGATTGCCGGCGAGGACCGTATGCTTATTCCCGATGGCCTGCTGCAGTGCGACACGGGCGTGTCGGGTAAGGAGGTCATCGACACCGTGACGCGTGTGGTCGAGGAAGTCGCCGAGGAGCACGGTGCCAATACGGCCGTGGCGCTCGCCAAGGTTAAGGCTGCCGTTGCCGAGAAAGTCGAGGATGACGAGGAGCTGCCGCCTTGGGATATCGTCGATGAGGTCTTTGAGGACGAACCGGTTATCAAGGAGAGCGTGCGCGCGGCACTGACCGAGGAGAAGGTGCCTGAGCGTGTGCCCGTGGAGCGCAAGCAGGTCGAACGCGCGGCGGTGCGCAATCATAAGATCCGTACCGACACGGGTATCGAGATCAGCTTCCCGGCCGAGATGGGTTCGAATTCCGAGTACATTGAGTTCGTCAATGAGCCCAACGGCCTCATCTCTATCGAGCTCAAGAACATCGGAAGTATTGAGAATCGATAAGCTGCGCTTGGACGTTGCAGAAAAACAAAGGCCGAAGCCCTTCGGGACTTCGGTCTTTTTTGTTTTCGGCTTGGTTGCTGACATTGCGCCGCAGGTTGGGCATACGTCAGCGAAAACGCGGTTTGTCAAAACCGCGTAACTATTAAAGTTGACGTAAGCCCTCTTCCAGGTCGGTCTTGCTGTTGGTCTTCTCGTCGCGCATCTTGATGACGCGGGCGGGGACACCGGCCACGACGGCACCGGCGGGGACGTCCTCGACGCACACGGCGCCAGCGGCAACGACAGCGCCCTTGCCTACGCGCACGCCTTCCAGGACCACGGCGTTGGCGCCGATCATGACATCGTCCTCGATGATGACGGGCGTGGCGCTGGCGGGCTCCACGACGCCTGCCAGCACGGTGCCGGCGCCGATGTGGCAGTTCTTGCCCACGGTGGCGCGGCCGCCCAGCACGGCGCCCATGTCGATCATGGAGCCCTCACCGATGACGGAGCCGATATTGATGATGGCACCCATCATGATGACGGCACGGTCGCCGATCTCGACGCGGTCGCGGATGATCGCGCCCGGCTCGATGCGGGCATTGATGCCCTTAAGGTCGAGCATAGGGACGGCGGAGTTGCGGCAGTCATTCTCGACGTCGTAGTAGTCGATGGAGTCGGCATTGGCATCGAGGATGGCCTTGAGCTCATCCCAGTCGCCAAAGACGGTCTTGCCACGACGGCCGCCGTAGACGTGCGCATCGCCCCACTGAACCTTCATGCCCGGCTTTTCGCGCACGTACAGTTTGACGGGCGTTTTCTTGGGCGCGGTAGCGATGTAATTGATAATCTCCTGGGCATCCATCTCGGCTGCGTTACTCATATGCTGTTTCTCCTTTGCGTGGGTACGGTAGATAACTGGTTAGGCGAACATGACCTGGTCGAAGGTGTAGAAGCCAGGGTCGCGGACGACGAGCTTTTGAGCGGCGGCCAGAGCGCCGTTGACGAAGATCTGACGGCTCGTGGCGCGATGCGTGAGCGTGACTTCCTCGTCCTGGCCAAAGAAACTCACCTCGTGCACGCCGGCGACGGTGCCGCCGCGCAGCGAGTGCATGCCGATTTCCTTGGGATCGCGAGCGCCGCACATACCCTCGCGACCGTAGACAGGATGATAGCCAGCCTCAGGCTCGGCCTCGACCACGGCGTCGAGCAACAACTTGGCAGTGCCGCTGGGGGCGTCGACCTTTTGGTTATGGTGCGTCTCGACGATTTCACAGTCAAAGCTGGGCAGCTCGCGTGTGGCCTGTGCTACCAGATGACGCAGGGCGGCGATGCCGATGGAGTAATTGCCGGAGTGCATGACGCGGGCGTTCTGACCCAGCTCGCGCAGGCAGTCCATCTGCTCGGGTGTGTAGCCCGTGGTGCCCGAGACTAACGCGGCGCCTGTACGCTTGACATAAGCGACGACGGCGTCAAAGGTCACGACGTTCGAGAAGTCGATGATGACGTCGGCTGTCGGGGCACTCTCGAGCTCGGACAGATCGAAACCGATTTGGGCGACGATATCAAAAACGGGCTGCCCGGCGGCGTCGACAATGCCTTCGGCGGTAGTGCGGATGAGCGAGCCCATGCGGCCCGTTCCCATAATGACGGTCTTAATCAAGCAGACCAGCTCCCTTCAGGGCATCGGTAAGTGCAGAGCGCGTGTCGTCTGCCATGGGGCACAGCGGCATGCGGTAGTTTGCCTCGATCATACCCATCTGAGCGAGCGCCTCTTTGACGGGAATGGGGTTGACCTCACTAAAGAGGGCATTGATGAGCGGCTGGCCGGCAATCTGGATATCGCGGGCACGTGCCACGTCACCGTCCAAATAGGCGCGGCACATGTCATGTACGAGCTGCGGCTGAACGTCTGCCCACACGCTGATGGTGCCCGAAGCGCCCAGGCTCATGAGCGGCACGGTGAGTGCATCCTCGCCCGAGTACATGCGGAAGTCATCGGACAGCAGGTGGGCGATCTTGGCCGCGTAGGCGACGTCGCCCGAGGCTTCCTTAATACCCATGATGTTGGGGTGCGCGGCCAAGCGCTCTACGTTGCGCTCGCTGATACCGCAGCCGCAGCGGCCGGGGATGTTGTACAGGATGCAGGGGATGTCCACGGCATCGGCGACGGTCTTAAAGTGCTGATAGATACCCTCTTCGTTGGACTTGTTGTAGTAGGGGGTAATGAGCAGCAGGCCGTCGGCTCCCAAGCCCTGGTAAGTAAGCGACTTGGTGAGCATGGTCTGCGTGGAGTTGGAGCCCGAGCCGGCGATGACGGGGACGCGTCCTGCAACATGCTTGACCACGGCGGCGACAACGGAGTTGTCCTCGTCGTCGGTCATCGTGGCGCTCTCGCCGGTGGTGCCCAGGGTGAGGATGGCGTCGGTGCCATTTTGCAGGTGGAAATCGATAAGGCGCTCGAGCGCGTCAAAGTCGACGCTGCCGTCCTTTTTAAACGGCGTGACGAGGGCGACGATTGAGCCCTCGAGGTTGCGGATGTCCATGTTCTTCTCCTTCGCTTCCGCGATCTGGATGCGTTTGTTCCATTGGGCGGCGACGGCCAGGCGCTCGTCCTGGGCGCGACGGCGGGCGCTTTCGGCGCGCGATTTGGCCAGCAGCTCGCGGCCGCACGGCAGCACGTCGAGCGTGGCAAAGTAATCGCCCGGGCGTTCGGCGCGTCGGATGAGGTCGGCCGAGCCATCGGGGCGTAGCAGGACCTCGGCGGAGCGCAGACGTCCGTTGTAGTTATAGCCCATGGAGTAGCCATGCGCGCCGGTGTCGTGAATCACGAGCAGGTCGCCCATGTCGATATGCGGCAGCTTGCGGTCGATGGCGAACTTGTCGTTGTTCTCGCACAGATTGCCCGTGATGTCGTACGTGTTCGTGACGGGGGCTGCGGTTTTATCAGAACCGTCCGGCTGACCCATCACCGTGATGTGATGGTAGGCACCATACATAGCGGGACGAATGAGGTCGACGGCGCTTGCGTCCACGCCGATATAGTCCTTGTATATCTGCTTTTCGTGGATGGCCTTGGTGACCAGGCATCCGTAGGGGCCCATCATAAAGCGACCCATCTCGGTGCAGATCGCCACATCGCCCATGCCAGCGGGAACCAGGATCTCGTCGTAGGCCGCGTGTACGCCCTCGCCGATGGCGTGGATGTCATTAGCCTGCTGCTCGGGCAGGTAGGGGATACCCACACCGCCGGACAGATTGATAAAGGCGACATGTGCGCCGGTCTCGCGCTCCAGGCGCACGGCAAGCTCAAAGAGGATACGCGCGAGCTTGGGGTAGTAGTCGTTGGTGACGGTGTTGCTGGCAAGGAATGCGTGGATGCCAAAGTCCTCGGCGCCCTTGGCCTTGAGCATGCGGAAGGCCTCGAAGAGTTGCTCGGTGGTCATGCCATATTTGGAGTCGCCCGGGTTGTCCATGATGCCGTTGGAGAGCTGAAACAGTCCGCCCGGATTAAAGCGGCAGCTGACCGTCTTGGGGATGGGCCCCGCAACACGCTCAAAGAACTCAATGTGGCTGATGTCGTCAAAGTTGACGATGGCACCCAGCTTGTCGGCGAGCTCAAAGTCGGCAGCCGGCGTGTCGTTGGACGAGAACATGATGTCGTGTCCCGTGATACCCAGCGATCGGGCGATCATGAGCTCGGTATAGCTCGAGCAATCGCAGCCGCAGCCGTATTCGTTGAGAATGGAGATGAGCGCCGGGTTGGGGTTGGCCTTGACGGCAAAGTATTCCTTAAAGCCCGGGTTCCATGCAAAGGCGTCGCGCACTTC
>CABUJN010000041.1:0-18814 GCA_902491935.1 uncultured Collinsella sp. | reverse complement strand
AAATTGTCGCTCTGGGCGGCGCGCAGCGTCGACCGGTCCGCCGTTCGTTAGAACGGCGGAACCCTAATGTTCGATCCAACAGCGCAGGGTCTCGCCGGCTTGCAGGTGACGCAGATTCTCTGCGGCAATGTCGACCACATTGTTGAGCGTGGCTGCCAGGTGGAACCAGCCGGAGACGTGCGGCGTGATGAGCATGTTGGGCGCATCCCACAGCGGGCTTGTTGCGGGCAGTGGCTCAGGGTCGGTGACATCGACCGCGGCACCGGCAAGGTGTCCGGACTCAAGAGCGGCAACCAGATCGTCGGCAACCACAAGATCGCCGCGGCCGCCGTTGGCAAAGAAGGCGCCCGGTTTCATCGCGGCGAAGAACTCGGCGTTCGCCAGACCGCGGGTCTCGGGTGTGCTGGGCATAAAGGATGCGACGATGTCGGCCTCCGCCAGGCGCTCAGACAGGGCATCCATGCCGTCCATGTCCTCAAACACAATGGGGTAGACGAGCGGATGGCGCTTGATGCCGCGGACGTGTGCGCCCATGCTACGGCAGAGCGTGGCAAAGTGGCCGCCAATGTCGCCCGCGCCCAACACCAGCACATTGGCATTTTTGAGCGAGGTGACCGGGCCTAAGTCCTCCCAGCGATGCTCGCGCTGCAAGTCGTGATAGCCGGGCAGGTGCTTCATCATGGAAAGGACCATGGCAAACATGTGCTCGCTCACGGCCTGGCCGTAGGCGCCGATTGAGCAAGACAGCTTGGCTTCAGCCGGCACGGTGCCGGCGGCGAGATAGTCGTCATAGCCGGCGGTCTGCAGTTGCAGCAGCTGGAGGTGCTCGCATGCGGTCAGCAGGGAAGGGTCGATGTTGCCCAAGATCACGTCGGCATCGGCGACCTGCTCGCGCGTGATGGCGTCGGCACTCGTGTAGATAAAGTCCTCGCCCGGAGCGCTCGACTCAAGAATTGCGCGATGACGGTCGTTGACGGGCAACAAAACCAGGATGTTCACAAACGGTCCTCTCCGCCCAACCTGCCAAAAGGGGACAGGTTTATTTTGGCAGGTTTTATCAGGCAAAACGCTATAAAAACGCCGGGCTTCGCGATGGTTAACATATCCATCGCGAAGCCCGGCGCATCCACGGCTACCAGCTGAGCAGCTCGTAGCCGTCCTCGGTCACCACGAGCTGTACCTCGCACTGGGCCGAATCGCTGCCGTCCTTGGTGCGCACGCACCAGCCATCGCCCTTGCTAATCTTGATGTCGGGCGCTCCGGCGTTGACCATGGGCTCGATGGTAAAGACCATGCCCGGAGCCATGATGGTGTCCACATCGGGCGCCTCGGTGGTAAAGCCCACAAACGGGTCCTCGTGGAACTCCTTACCGATGCCGTGTCCGCCATACTCGCGCACCACGCTAAAACCGGCGTCCTCGACCGTCTTTTGCACGGCCTCGGCCATCACGGACAGCGGCAACCATGGCTTGACGGCTGCCAAACCCGCCTCCACGCTGGCGCGGGTGACGTCGACCAGGCGCTGGCGCTCGGCCGAGACCTCGCCGATGCAGAACATGCGGCTCGAGTCGCTAAAGTAGCCGTCCAAGATCGTGGAGCAGTCCACGTTGATGATGTCGCCCTCGTGCAGCACATCCGTATCGCAGGGGATACCGTGGCAGACGACGTCGTTGATCGAGGTGCACACGCTCTTGGGATAGCCCTCGTAGTTGAGATCGGCCGGCGTGCCGCCGTGCTCGACGGTGTAGTCGTAGATCATCTGGTCGATCTGGTTGGTGGTCATGCCTGCGGCGATATGCTCGCCCACATAATCGAGCACGCCCACGTTGATGGCTGCCGAGCGCTTGATGCCCTCGATATCGGCGGGCGTCTTGTAGAGCGTGCGGGGCAGAACCTCCCAGCCCTCTTCCCACAAGCGCTCGAGGCGCTCATCAAAGGCGCTATGGCATTTCTTGTATTTCTTGCCGCTGCCGCACCAGCAAGCGTCGTTGCGGCCAGGCACGGGTCCTTTGTCATACATGGCTAACTTCCTTTCATTCGCAGCTAGTATAGCCCACCACGCGTCCATAAAAGTTGCGGTGATATAGTTCCGATTTAAGCGGTTTAACAGCACAAATAGGAACTATATCACCGCAACTGATGGGGCGGGATGGCGGCACTAGCTGCTGCGTGGTTTTGCTAGTAACTCACCTGGCAGGGAATGCCGAGGGCTTGGACGCGCGCGGCAATGGCGTCGAGCGCCTCGGGCGCCGCTTTAGCAAGGCCGGCGACCGGTGTCTCGCGCGCCACCGTGTAGATGGTCGCTTCTTGCGGGCGAATGCGCTCAAGCGCCGCGAGCCAGGGGGCAACGTACTCCTCGCCGGTGTTGTCGATGAGCTCGCCCTGATACTCGCCGCTCAAAAAGATCGTCTGGATAATAACGTGACCGTCAAAGCTTGCGAACGTCTCGATCTGGTGCTCGACGTCGTAGGGGCCAACGGGCTGGTCGAGCAGTTGGATAAACGCCGGGTCGACGGTATCGAGCTTGAGGATGTTGTCGTCGACCATCATGAGCGCGTCGTGCACCTCGGGACGGTCGGCGCGCGTGCCGTTGGAGAGCACGGCAATCTTGGTGTTTGGGGCCAGCTGATCGCGAAGCGCGACAGCGCCGGCGATGGCCTGTGGAAACTCCGGTGCGGCGGTGGGCTCGCCGTTGCCTGCGAAGGTGATCACATCGGGGAGCTCGCCCTCGGCTGCCATCTCGCGCAGCTTTGCCTCGAGCGCGTCGAGTACCGCGGCAGCCGTGTTATACGGCTCGTGGCAGGGGCGCTCGGCGTTGAGACCGTTCTCGCAGTAGATGCAGTCGAACGTGCAGATTTTGCCGCTGGCCGGCATCATGTTGACGCCGAGCGAGAGACCAAGGCGACGGCTGCGAACGGGCCCAAAGATGGGGCTGGCATTCAAAAACGTAGACATAGACATATGCTCCTCAAGACAATTGTGCCTAAGCATAGCATCGGCTCCGAAGCAAGGTGCGGGCTCTTGCTTTACAAGTTTCGTTTTTTCACGTCGCTTATTATGCCGTGCCATGAAAAGCCTCAGGTCGGGTACAGTTAATCTGTTAACAAGGCGTAAGGCAATGCAGGTCTATCCAACCGTACTGACGTGCAACTGGATGGGCATTGACGATGGGAACACAGTATGGATTTTACGGTCGAGAATGCGGGCACCACGATCGCCTGTCGCGAATATGCCGGCCCGGATGTGTCGCCTGATGCTCCTGCCTTGGTGTGCGTGCACGGCGCCTGCGTCGACGGCGTCTTTTTTGACGCCATCGCCCGCGAGCTCGCCTGTGACTACCGCGTCATTGCCTACGACCGCCGTGGTTGCGGCGAGAGCGGCGACGCTGCAGACGGACGCTACGACCTCGCCGCCCAGGCCGCCGACCTGCAGGCCGTTATCGAGCATATTGGCGCTCCGGCAAACGTGCTCGCGCACAGTGCCGGTACGCTTGTGACGCTGGAGCTCCTCCGTGCAAACCCTGCCATAATCTCGCGTGCGATTCTGCATGAACCCGCCGTGACAAACGAGGGTGCCGGCCTGGGCGCGGCCCCGGTTTTGCTCGAGATGATCGCCGCGGGAAAGGTCTCCAGGGCATTACGGGCCTTCCTGGGCGCCATCGGCGATTCGGATCCTGAGGCCCCCAAGTTAACCGAGGCAGAAGCCAAGCACGCCCTGCGCAACGGCCGCAGTTTCATGGCAAACGAATACGGGATTACTATGACCTGCGTTCCCGATTGGGATAGCGTTCGCGCGTCGAAAACGGTGGCCGCCGTGCTCCTGGGCGAGCTCTCGATTGGCACGCCCCGCGAAGCGGGCACGAGGATAGCGGCTGAGCTTTTGGACTGTCCACTCGTAATGGTTCCCGGCGCGCACAACGGCCTGCGCGATCGCCCGGCAGCGGCTGCCCAGACCGTCCGTGGCATCCTGGGGCTCTAGCAGCTGAAAAAACAAAACAGGCTTCACCCGCAAACGTTTCGGCCGTGTTAACAAATGTGCTCAAAACCTCACGTCTGCGGCTTCAATCGCGCCGTCTGCCAACTCATAAAAATGTAGCAGCATTCATGTACTTACCTGCATCGACAAGGTGTTACCCTTGTAGCATTTGGAACCCACCGCTACCATGCGAAACTATCGAAAGGGCCCCATATGCTCAATAATCACGAGGCCAATCTAACCGACGAGGAGGCTGCCGCCGAGGTCGCCCGTGTCGCGAAGACCTACCCCGTGGTGCGTTTGCTGTCGGCCGATCAGATTAAGAGCGAGCCTAACTGCTTGCTCGCCGGCGATCGCTGCCCTTGTCTGCGTCAGTCGAGTCTTGAGGCCTTGGCAGGTTCCGATGATGTATCGGAGCAGCTGCTCAATGATGGTACCGAGTACCGCGCTCGCCTGCGCCCTCTAAAGGTCGAGGGCGAGCCTCACGTCCTGCTGATGGTGCGTCCGATCGATGAGCAAGAGGCTGCAGAAGAGGACCTCGTCTACACCGACGTGCTGACGAGTGTGCGCAATCGCCGATATTACGAGGAAAAGCTCCGTAGCGCCCGCATGAATGCCGGCGTTGCGGTGATCGACCTTGATGATTTTAGGGTCTTCAACGATACGTGTGGCCGTCATGCCGGCGACCTTGCGCTCGGTGCTGTGGCGACAGCCATACGCAGCGGAATTCGTTCGACTGACGAGCTTGTACGCTATGGCTGCGACAAGTTTGTGGTCGTCATGCCCAATATTCCCTCCGATGACTTCACCCGTCGCCTGCATCAGGTGTCCGATGCCGTTCATGCCACGATTGTTCCGGGCCATGAGTACGTGAGCTTGACGGCATGTGTTGGCGGTGTTCGCATTCATGGCGAGACGGTCGATGAAGGAGTTGGCCGCGCTGTCCAGTTATTGAGCCGCGCTAAGGCAAAAGCCGGTACGGTCGTGACCGATGCCGATTCCATCGAAGCCTTCCAAAGCGAAAAGCCTTTGGTGCTTATTGTCGATGACTCCGAGATGAACCGAGCCATTCTCAACGAGATGCTCAAGGACGAGTATTGCATCCTCGAGGCCGACAACGGTCGTACGGCGCTCGACATGGTCGACCGCTATGGCGATGAGTTGTCGCTCGTGCTGCTGGATATTGTCATGCCGGGCATAAGCGGCTTTGAGGTGCTGGCCGATCTGTCGCGCCGATCGGGTATCGACAATCTGCCTTTCATCATGATTTCGAGCGAAGATTCCGATGATATGGTTCTGCGCGCGTACGAGCTGGGCGCCTCGGACTATATCAACCGCCCGTTTGACTCCCGTGTCGTGCGCCGGCGTGTAAGCAACACCATCCGCCTATACGCCAAACAGCGCCGCCTGACGAGTTTGCTGTCCCAGCAGTACAACGAGCGCGTCAAGAACAGTCGCATGCTCATCGACATCATGGCCGGCGTTATGGAGCTTCGCAATGGCGAGAGCGGCAGGCACGTTACGAACATCGAGAAGCTGACCGAGCTGCTGCTTGGCTGTCTGGTCCAGCGTAGCGGCACGATCTCCCTCGACAATGAGGAACGCTCTACGATTGCCCTGGCTTCGGCGCTGCACGATATCGGCAAGATGTCGATTGACGATGCAATTCTCAACAAACCCGGGCGCCTTACGCCCGAGGAGTTCGAGATTATGAAGACGCATACCACGATGGGCGCCGACATGTTGCTTGAGCTGGGCCGCCATCACGTCGGCAATGCGCTTATGGAATATGCGTACCAGATTGCGCGTTGGCATCACGAGCGCTGGGACGGCAAGGGCTATCCCGATGGCCTTAAGGGCGACGAGATTCCCATTGCCGCGCAGGTGGTCTCGGTGGCCGACGTGTATGATGCTCTGACGAGCGTGCGTGTGTACAAGGACGCTATTCCGCACAAGGAGGCGATCCAGATGATCCTGGACGGTAAGTGCGGCACCTTTAACCCGCTGTTGCTCGACTGTCTGCTCGAGGTGCAAGACCGTATTGCCGAGACGTTGGCACGCCCCGCCGACGTTGTCGCGTTTCCCACGATTTAGTTTGACCTAAGGAGTTTTAATCCATGATTTCCATGCGTGAGGCGTATGAGAAGATCGGCGCTAATTATGATGACGCGTGCGCTCGGCTGATGGGCGAGGAGATGCTTAGCCGCTTTGCCCTCAAGTTTTTGGATGACGAGAGCATGGACAAGCTGGAGGCCGCCATGGCGGCAGGAGACGCCGAAGGTGCGTTTATGGCAGCGCACACACTCAAGGGCGTGAGCCAGAACCTGGGATTCGATAATCTGTACGAGCCGGCGGTCGTGGTGACCGAAGCACTGCGCGGCGCCGATGCCGTTGACGGCGCTCGCGAGGGAATGCATGCGTTGCAGCAGCAATATGCGGCAACGATGTCGGCTCTGCGCGAGGCGGCTGAATAAGAGCTTGCGAGCCTTGGGCTGCTTGCCGGCCACATATAGGTGAAAGGGCGCCCCGCCGGACCATGTGGCCGGCGGGGCGCTCTTATCTGTTTTGTGGTTCGCGTGCTAGCGGGCCTGCTTGACCTTGGCTGCCGCCTCGACAAACGACTTCCAGAGGTTAAAGTCGGTTTCGAGCGTCTGCCAGGTGTACTCGGGATGCCATTGCACGCCCAGGCAGAAGGGTTGGCCTTCGACTTCGATGCACTCGGGCACGCCATCGGTTGCCTTGGCGACCAAGCGCGTGCTTTTACCCAGACGATCGATGCAGCAGTGGTGTGCGGAGTTGGTCTGGATAAGCCTGTGCCCGCCAAGCGCGCGCTCCAGCAACGAGCCCGGCACGACCTCGACGGGATGCACGGGGTCGTTGAGCACGTGGGTATGGCGCCACTGCGTGCGGCCCTCGCGCGCGCCCAGGCTTGGCACGTCCATGCACAGGGTGCCGCCGGTGGCGACATTGAGCAACTGCGTGCCGCGGCAGGTGGTAAAGAGCGGCTTTTTGGCGCGGAGCACCTCGCCGACCAGCTTAAACTCAAAGCTATCGCGGATCTCGCAGCAGAGGGTGGGGTCGTAGGGTCGATCATCGCCCCAACGTTTGGGATTGACATCGGGGCCGCCGGGAATGGCGATGCCGTCGGCGATATCGACGTAATGACGGATGACCTCAATGTCCTCGGTGATGGACATCTGCAGCGGCAGGCCGCCGGTGGCATCGACAAAGACGCTCGCAATCTCCTCGTTGGGGGAGAGCGTCTCGCTCAAATAGGGTTTCGCTTCTTCCCAGCGTGGTGCGACCAGGATGAGCGGACGGTCGGCGGGATCGACGTCGACGTGCGGAGTGTAGGACGATGAGGTGCGGGTTCCGATCATGGGCGTAGCTTTCGAATCCGGGTGGACATGGCACAGGGGTGGCGCGGAGCAAACGTTACTGATGAATTTGCCCGCGTGGCAATTGGGTTAGTGACCCTTGATGGAGTTGAGGAAGTCCTGGGCGCGCTTGGTCTGGGGGTGGTCGAAGAACTCGTCGGGCGTGCCGGTTTCCACAATCTGGCCGTCGGCCATAAACACGACGCGGTCGGCCACGCGGCGGGCAAAGTTCATCTCGTGCGTGATGACGATCATCGTCATGCCCTGCTGGGCCAGACGGACCATGACCTCGAGTACCTCGTTGATCATCTCGGGATCAAGGGCGCTTGTGGGCTCGTCAAAGAGCATGGCCTTGGGCTGCATGGCGAGTGAACGGGCGATGGCCACGCGCTGCTGCTGGCCGCCCGAGAGCTGTGCGGGCACCTTATCGGCCTGCTCGGCAACGCCCACGCGGCTCAGCAGGTCCATGGCGCGCCCACGAGCCTCCTCCTTGGACACGCCCAGTACATCGACCGGCCCCAGCATGACGTTCTGCAGTACGGTCATATGCGCAAACAGGTTGAACTGCTGAAACACCATGCCCAGCTCGGCACGCATGCGGGCAAGATCCTTGCCCTCCTGCGGCAGGGGCTCGCCCTCGATGAGGATCTCGCCCGAGTCGATGGTCTCCAAGCGGTTGATGGTGCGGCACATGGTCGATTTGCCTGAGCCCGAGGGTCCGATCACAACGACGACCTCGCCGCGGTCAACCGAGAGATTGATGTCGTTGAGGACGTGTAGATCGCCATAGTGCTTATCGACGTGCCTGAGCTCGATCAGCGGCTGATTGCCGGTGGAAGAGGTGCTCTGTGCCATGGTGCTCGGCTCCTTATGACTAGAAATGGTAAAGCGTTAGCGGATGATGGTCGCGCCGGTCTTGTGCGAAACATAGACAGCGGCCTTGTTGATCGCGACGTTGATGAGGATGTAGATGACTGCGATCACCAGGTAGACCGACACGAGGGCATCGTAGTTGGTAATGAGCACGCGGGCATTTTGCATGAGGTCGGGGTAGCTCACCACATAGGCGACGGTGGTGTCTTTGACTACGACCACGAGCTGTGAAATCAAGGACGGAATGATAAACCGAATAGCCTGCGGCAACACGATTTTAAAGGTGATTTTGGCCTTGGAGAGACCGAGCGCCTGGGCTGCCTCGACCTGACCGCGCGGCACGGCATTGACGCCGGCGCGGAAGATCTCGGCAAGTACGCCAGCTGCGGCGAGCGCGACGGGAAGCGTGAGCATCCAAAACGACGGTAGCGCGATCTTGTACTGGGGCAGCACCAAAAAGAAGAAGTAGATGAACAGCAGACTCGGCACACCGCGGAAGAAATCGGTGAGCACGCGGCAGACCAGCTGTAGCGGCTTGATGCCGCTGGTGCGGCCGAGCATAAGGGCTAAGCCCAGCACCAGCGCGATGGCGCCAGCGGTGAGTGCGACTTTAACGGTGCCCTCAAAGCCGGCAAGCAAGAACTTCCAGGTAGTGAGGTGCGTAAAGAAATACCAATAGTGGACCGAAAGCTGACCGGTCACATAAAAGCGCTGCAGTACCAGGATGGCGAGCGCGGCGACAGCAACAAGCGAGATGGCGGTGCCGATGCGAATCTTGGCGCGCATCTTGGGGCCGGGAGCCTCGTAGAGCGCATCGCGCATGGTGAGCGCGGAGGTGGAATGCTTGCTCATCGGAGGATCCTCACCTTCTTATCGATGTAGTTGCCAATGTGGCTCACCACAAAGGCCGTGCCCAGGTAGCCGAGCGCCGAGATAAAGAACGCGGCGACGCCGCCGAGCGAGCGGGTATTGATGTAGCTCACCACGCCGGTGAGTTCCTGCGGCTTAAGCGGCACCTGGCTGCCGAGCGCGGTGGTGAGCATGACGGCGATAAAGAGGTTGGTCATGGGCAGCACGCTCGAACGCAGCGCCTGCGGAATCACGATCTTAGCGAGGATACGGCTGAAGCTCATGCCGAGCGAGCGGGCGGCTTCCACCTGGCCGACGCCGACGGTGTTGATGCCGCTCATAAAGTTTTCGGAACCAAAGGCCGAGCCCAAAAGGACCGTGGCGACGATAACGCAGGTGCGGTAGGGCAGGACGACCTTGAGCGGCGGCAGCGCGTAGACGATGATGATGAGCAGCGCGATGCCGGGGATGTTGCGGAAGACCTGGACATACAGGTCGCCAAAGACGCGCAGCGGCTTGAGCGGCGACACACGCATCACGGTGACGGCGACGGCCAGCACCATGGCGATGGCAAACGACTCAAGCGTCATGCCCCAGGTTGCTAGCAGCGCGTCGATATAGTTCTGGCCATAGAGCGACCAGAGCTCGGAGAGACTCATGCGGACCTCCTGCCGATAAGGAAAGGGGCTCCCGTGTGTACGGAAGCCCCGACAACTCAGTGAGGAAACAGTTTACCGCAATAAAGCGCATAATGCGTTTCCATATGGTTTCGTTGCGGCCGTTACCAGGCTCGCTGCCTAGGCGCCGATCTCGGGCAGCTCGGGAACATTGGTGTCGCCCGTACGGTCGCCGATGCAGATCTGCCACAGCTCGGTCCAAGTGCCATCGTCCTCAATCCTCTTAAGGAAGTCGTTGACAAAGGCGACGCCGTCGGAATCGAGCGGCAGGCCGATACCATAGGGCTCCTTGCTGCCGAAGGGCTTGCCGGCGATCTTGTACTTACCGGGCTCGCGGACCAGGGCGCTTTGCTGCATGTTGTTATCGATGACGTAGGCGTCAACGCGACCCTGCTGGAGTGCCTGACGGGCCTCCTCGTCGGTCTTGAACTCCTGCTGGCTGGCCTTGGGGGCGAACTCCTCCAGAATGGCGGGGCCGTTGGAGCCGGACTGGACGGCGACGTTCTTATCGGCCAGGTCGTCGACGCTCTTGATGTCGTCGTTGTCGGCGAGCACTAGGATAGCCTGCTGGGTGTAGTAGTAGGGACCGGCAAAGGAGACGAGCTTCTTGCGCTCGTCAGTGATGGTGTAGGTGGCGAAGACAGCGTCGACCTGGCCGTTCTGCAGGACGGACTCGCGCGTGTCCGAGGTCACCTGGGTGATCTCGACCTTGTTCTCGCCCAGAATGTAGTTGGACAGGAGCTGTGCGATGCCGGCGTCAAAGCCACGGGTCTGACCGTCTTTCTCGTTGAGGAGGGAGAAGAGCGTGGAGGTCTGAACGCCACCGATCTTAAAGACGCCGGCGTCCTTGACGGCCGTGGCCCAGGTGCTGGCGGCGATGGCGTCGTCATCGGCCTTGGGGCCGTTGTCGACGAGCTTGTCGAATGCCTTAGCGTCGAGCGTGGCGGAAACTTCGGTATCCTCGGAGCCCTTGGAAGAGCCGGCGGCGGAACCCTTGTCGGCCTCGGCGCTGGTGTCAGAGCAGCCGGCAAGACCAAGGCCGGCGACGGTTGCGAAGGTGGCGGCAACGAAGCCGCGGCGGTCGAGAACGACCTGCTGGGAGAGGTTCTTGCTCATGGTAGAACACCTTTCTCAAAAAATCCTAGTGGTTGAGTAGAGTTATACCCTATTGCGCTCAAATGGGTCAACACGAAATAACTCAGAAACATACTTGTCTTATGGGTTATTCTACCTACCAAAAAGGGACAGGTTTATTTTGGCAGGTTTTATCTGGGCAAACGTCAGTTATTGCAGTTAAGAAAGCGTTTTGCAGACGGCGTGGTCGCTCGCGGCGGTCGCTATAATGGCGGCAACGCGACGCATATATAAGTAAGGAGATCGCGTATGAACGGTTATTCGTTTTTTGCGCCGACCAAGATGCTGTTTGGCGCGGACAAGTTGGGCGAGCTGGGCGCGCAGAAGCTGCCCGGCACCAAAGCGCTCATCGTTACGACCGGCGGCAACTCGGTCAAGCGCTTTGGATACCTGAGACGCGTGGAGGCCGAGCTCGACCGCGCCGGCGTGGCGCATGAGCTGTTCGATCGCATTGAGCCCAATCCCCTGCGCGAGACCGTCAACGCAGGTGGCTGGATGGCGCGTGCCCATGGCTGCGACTTTGTCCTGGCGCTCGGCGGCGGCTCGGTCATGGACGGCAGCAAGGGCATCTGCGCGGTGGCAGCCAACCCGCATACCGATGCCGAGGGTAGCGAATGCCCTGGTGACATCTGGGATTTTGTGAATGGCGGTACTGCGCTCGGCCTGCCGATCCCCAACGATCCGCTGCCGCTTGTTTGCGTAACCACCACGGCGGGTACCGGCTCCGAGGTCGATGCGGGCGGTGTCCTGTCCTGCGAGGACAATGACGAGAAGCTTCGCCTGGGCGATCCGCGCCTGTTCCCGGTGCTTTCGATCGTTGATCCCGAGCTCATGGTGAGCGTCCCGGCGCGTCTGACCGCCTATCAGGGATTCGACGCTCTGTTCCATTGCGTTGAGTGCTACATCTCAAATACCAACACGCCCATGGGTGACATGGTTTGCCGCGAAGGCATCCGCCGAGCCGCCGCGGCGCTGCCTACGTGCGTCAATAATGGCGATGACCTGGAGGCGCGCTCGAGCCTTGCGTTTGCCAACACGCTCGGCGGCTATGCCATGGATGCCTCGGGCACCACGGGCTCGCATGGCCTTGAGCACGGCATGAGTGCGCGTCATCATGACCTGCCGCACGGCGCGGGCCTCATTATGATCGCCCGTGCCTATCACACGTGGATGATCGATCACGGTGCCGCGCCCGAGCGCTATATCGACATGGCGCGTCTGATGGGCAATGCCGCCGCGGATGATCCGCACGATTTTGTGACTGAGCTAACGCGCCTGATGGAGGCCTGCCATGTGGCAGATCTCGCCATGAGCGAGTGGGGGATTACGGTCGAAGAGCTGCCAGCCATCGCGCACAACGCTCTGACGACCAACGGCGTCCTGTTCAGTCACGACCCCGTGACGCTGACCGACCCCGACGTTGTCGAAATCCTCAAGCAAAGCTATCGATAATTGCCTTGCTGCTTTGTCTCAATCTGTAACATCTGCAGCCATTTTTGCCGAGTAACTGTTACAGATCGAGATTTTCTCCTTAGGGGGATTTGAATGTCTCGATCTGTAACATCTAGACGGACAAAAGGTCTCTATCTGTTACAGATTGAGACAAAGGTCAGGGGCAAAGACGGTTTGTCTAGATCTGTAACAGTTGGGCGAGGATTTGTCCTCTAGATGTTACAGATTGAGATAATCGCGTCGCGAAAACAAAAACCTCCGCAGGGGGGTGCTTTCCTTGCGGAGGTTTTCTTACTCGTTGAGTAGTCTTGCGGCTTCGGCGGCCATGTTCTCGACCGTCATGCCGTTCTGCGCGAGCAGTTCGTTGGGGTCGTAGCGGTCGGGGAAGCCCTTGGCGATGCCGAAGGTGCGCGCGCGCACGGGCGTGCAGGCCAGGTAGCACGCCACGCGCTCGCCCCAGCCGCCGTCCAAGATGCCGTCCTCGAGGGTGACGACAACGCGATGCTCGGCGACAAGGCTGTCGAGGAACTCGCGATCGAGCTCGGTTGCAAAGCGCGGGTTGACGAGCGTGGCCTCGATGCCGTACTCGGCGGCCAAGCGGTTTGCCACGCGCTCGCCCAACTCAAAGAAGTCGCCGAGCGCAAGCACGGCAACGTCGCGGCCCTGACGCACCACGTTATAGCGAACGGCGCTGTAGTCGGTGTCTTCGGCGGGCGCAAGGTCGGGACGGCTCACCAGGCCGATGCCCGGTACGCGGATTGCCACGGGATGCTCGCGGTGGTCGAGCGACCAGCTCAGCATGGACAGATATTCCTCCATGCAGGCCGGCGCCAAGTAGTGCATGTTGGGAAGACCGCCCAGCATGGAAATATCAAAGAACGAGAGGTGCGTCTCGGACGTGGTGCCAAAGATTGACGCACCAAACACCAAAATGGTTGCGGGGGCGTCGTTGAGGCACAGGTCGTGCCACAGCTCGTCGTAGGCGCGCTGCAAAAACGTGCCGTACACACCAAAGACTGGCTTGGCGCCCGAGCGCGCAAGCGCGGTGGCAAAGGTCACGGCGTGCTCCTCGGCAATGCCCACATCGACGAACTGTTTGCCGGCGGCAGCGCGAAGCTCGGGTGTAAAGCCCATAATGTAGGGCGTGGCGGCCGTGATGCCAACGACCTGTGGATCGCGCTCGATGGCGGCGCTGAGCGCCTCGCCCGTAATGTCAGCATAGGTGCGCGGCGCGGGCTCGCTCGGATGGCCCGGGCAGAGCTTGCGCCCGGTCGCCATGTCAAACGGACCCACGTGGTGCCAGCGCTCGGGGTCGCTTTGGGCTGGCTCAAAGCCCTTGCCCTTGGCGGTGGAGACGTGCAGCACGATGGGATGATCGATATTGCGCAGTTCCTGCAGCGCGTCGACGAGGGCCAACACATCGTTACCGGCGTCCAGATAGCGGTAGTCGAGCCCCATCGCGCGGAAAACGTTGCGCTCGCAGGTGCCGTTGCTGGCGCGCAGCTCGGCCAGATTGCGATACAGGCCGCCATGGTTCTCGGCAATGGACTGGTCGTTGTCATTGACGATGATGATCAGGTTGCTATCGAGTTCGGCGGCATTGTTAAAGCCCTCAAACGCCAGGCCGCCCGAAAGCGAGCCGTCGCCAATAACGGTAATGACGTTGTACGTATCGCCCGCCAGGTCGCGAGCGTGCGCCAGGCCGCAGCCCAGGCTCACCGAGGTCGAGGTATGGCCCATGGCGAACAGGTCGTGCTCGGACTCGTCGGGATTGGCAAAGCCAGAAGCCTCACCATAACGTTCCGGATCGATATAGGTGTACGCGCGCCCGGTCAGCGCCTTGTGAGCGTAGGTCTGGTGCGACACGTCAAAGACAATCTTGTCGGTGGGAGAGTTAAACACGCGATGAAGCGCAACCGTAAGCTCAACGACGCCCAGGTTGGGGGCAACGTGCCCGCCGACGGCGGCGGAGCTTTCGAGGATTGCCTGGCGGATCTCGCCGCAGAGCTGCGGGAGCTCGGCGCGATTAAGAGCCTTGACGTCCTCGGGCGTTGTCGTTTGCGTAAGCAGCATCGTTGTGGGTTACTCCATGCGAATCGAGCGCCGGCGCTCCCTCGGCCGACACAATTGCACAAGACAGTCTCGCACATTTTGGCGTTTGATATGTGACGGCGGCGCGGTAATTCGCCAACTGGCGGGGCAAAACGTTTTGTCCGATGCCATACTGATGTGCTCCATGATGTTTTTATCGATTGTGCACAAGCCGTGGCTTGCCGCTGTGAGTCGCTGGAAGGAGGCAGCATGTCCGATGTCGTTCGTGCCGAGAACATCGCGTGCGAAGTAGACCATGCTGCCCGTCAACTGGCACAGGCGGGCCGTCTGGACCTGACGCGCGAGTTTATCCAACATGGCGACGTGACGGTCTATGCACATGTGACTTCGGTAGCGCGGGCGAGCCTGTCCTTTGCCGAGTGCTTGGGCCGTGCTGGCATTTCGGTCGACCGTGCTTCGTTGCTGCGCGGAGCCCTGCTGCACGATTACTTTCTCTATGACTGGCACGATCCCGATCCAAGCCATCGGCTGCATGGCTTTCGCCACCCGTTTTTTGCCCTGGCGCGTGCCGAGGAAGATTTTGAACTGACGTCGCGCGAGCGGAATATTATCGTGCGCCATATGTTTCCGCTGGTGCCAGTGCCGCCGACGTGTCGTGAGGCATGGATTGTGTGCCTGGCGGATAAATGGTGTGCTCTGCGCGAGACGGTCGCCTGCCGTCTACCGCGCAAAGGCGGCGTGAACGATTCGAACGAGGGCTCGAGTGACGGCTCGAGCAAAGATTCGAGCGAAAAGAGGAGAGAGTAGACGGTGGGGACCGCGATTGACATGGCGTTTGGCGGCGCGACGCTTGCCGTCTGCCCGCTTTCGGCACTGGTGCTCTCGTTTGCCTTTTACGGGTTTTGCGGCTGGGCGTGGGAGTCGACGGTCTGCGCCATGCTCAATCACGGACGATTTGCCAACAGCGGCTTTTTGCTGGGGCCGTGTTGTCCTATCTATGGTGTGGGCGGCATTGCCTGCTGGCTGCTGTTGCGCGGGATTCCGGATGCCCCGAGCCAGTTTGTCGCTGCAGCGCTCGTATGCAGCGTGATTGAGTACAGCGTAGGCGTGCTGCTGGAAAAAACAACGGGCGCTCGCTTTTGGGACTATTCGCACCTGCCGTTTAACCTGCACGGACGCATCTGTCTGTACTGGGCCTGCGCGTTTGGCTTGGGTGCGTTGTGCATTTGCCGTTTAGTGGAGCCGGCATTGCTGGGGCTGCTTGGCCATCTGCCGGTGCTGATTGTGCGGCTGTCCGCCTTTATCGTCGCGGTCGCGATGATGGTCGACGCAGTGTGCTCTTTGGCCAGCTGGCGCCGCCTGTCTGATCAGTTGGAGCGCGTCCGGGCCGACCTTGCCGACCGCATCAACGAGTCGCTTGCCGATGCGTCTGATTCCATGCTTGAACGTATTCCCGATTCGGCGATCGACTCGGTGGCGCAGACGCATATCCGCAGCCGTGCCGTTAACGCGTGGCTGGCCGAGCTGGGTGACGCCGCGCTCGATGCCCTGTGCGAGAAGGCTTCGATGCCGACGTTTATCGCGGATGGTGCTCGCGGCCTGGCACTTGCTGCCCGCCGCGTGGCCGATGCCGCGCCGAGCATGCCGCGTCCGTCGCTCAGTCGTCGCCTTGCCGGCAAGGGCATAAGCCGTCCGGTGCCGAGCGTGTCACTCAGCCGCCGCGACCTGCGCTTCTTCAATGCCTTCCCGCGCTTGCGTATCAACCGCTACGAGGGCGTCATCCGAGCTACCGACCTCCGCGACCGAGCCCGCGAGCTGTTCCGGCGCTAGCCGGGACGGGCGCGCTCGCGGCTTCCTTGCTCGCGTATTTCCCGTTGGTTTCGCGCCCGTTGCCGCGCCGTTTCCAAGATTGCGGTGCCGTTGGAGACGGCAAGATTTGGGTCGAGCCGGTCGAGGAGGTTATCCGCATCCGCACCGGCGAACATGGCCCCTCTGCGGTGTAGGACAATCTTTCGCCTGACGGGCGTGCCTCTCTTGGGGCGCGCCCGTTCTCGTCTACAATATCGTGCAGACGAAGGAGAGGCATGCCCATGATCAAGATGTTTGCGAGTGACTTAGACGGAACGCTGCTGAACG
This sequence comes from uncultured Collinsella sp., assembly GCA_902491935.1. Taxonomy (GTDB): domain Bacteria; phylum Actinomycetota; class Coriobacteriia; order Coriobacteriales; family Coriobacteriaceae; genus Collinsella. Next base: position 2,289 of record CABUJN010000041.1, on the reverse strand, counting down.
CCCTGCATGAGGCGGATGGGACCATCCGCCGTGCCATTCGCGAGCTGACCGAGGCTGGCTTGCATGTGGTTCCCGCGACCGGACGCTCGACGCTGCCGATCGGCGAGCATGGCTTTACGGGCCTGGCGCTTGACGCCTGCTGCTCCAACGGGTCCATCGTGCGCGACAGCCATGGCGAGGTGCTCAAGACCTGGACCATCGATCCGCAGATTACCGAGGAGCTGCTCAAGGCGTTCCCGGACATTTGCTTTGATTGCTCCACGCCCGATGGCATGTTCTCGAGCGGTTCGTTCGAGATGCACCAGGCGGGCTTTAAAAAGGACAGTCCTATCAAGCGCATCGTGATGCGCGGCATGCGTGCACGTGGGGGGTATCACGAGGAGCAATATTTCGATCAGTCGATCGGTGACATCCTGCGCCATGACGTGTGCAAGATTAACTGTCGCGTGATCTCGTCCGAGCTGGAGCGCGACCTTAAGGCATATCTGGCCGAGCGATCGGACCGCGTGGTCAACGCACCGTTCGATCCGGTGATGTTTGAGATCACGGACGTGGCGTGCAACAAGGGCGAGAGCGTGGCCTGGCTGGCGGGCTACTACGGTATTGCCGAGGACGAGGTCGCGGTTTACGGCGACGGCGGCAACGACATTGCCATGCTCAAGCGCTTCCGCCACAGCTACGCGACCAAAAACGCAAGCGATGCAGCTAAGGCCGCCGCTAGTGCGACCATCGGCAGTTGCATGGTTCACGCCGTCCCCAAACACATGCTCGCCACCATGCATAAGCAGAACTCCTGCACCATCATCGAATAATGCGACAAAAGGATTGCCCCTTCGTCACATCCCAAATATTGCCTTTACGTGTTGATGCACACGGTGTGCAATAATACTCGCACTGTGCAATAGCGCACAGGCTGAGTAACAAGGAGGACGCTTGTCCCAGCTCGAGAAATGCGATCGCCGGTCCCTTCGCTCGCAGCGTGCCCTTCGCCAGGCACTTGCTAGCGAGCTTGCCGAAAGCGGCGACCTTTCGCGCATTAATGTCGCGTCGCTCACCGAGCGCGCTGGCCTTACGCGTCGCACGTTCTATTCGCATTACCGCGATATCCCCGACTTTATCAATCAAATCGAGGACGGCTTGCTGGCCGAGATCCGTGAGCGCATTGAGCTCATCACCGCAGCTCAGCTGCCCGACCTCTATCACAACATCGATGATCTTGAGCCGGCACCCGGTTCGGTTGAGCTGCTGCGCTATCTTGCGGCTAATCGCGACCTTATCGGGGCCCTGCTGGGCCCGGGCGGCGACCCCGCCTTTATTAAAAAGATCATCGATACCGCACGCGAGGCCGTGGTGCCGCGTGCACAGACGGGCATTTTGGGCTTGGCGCTGGGCACCTTCTTTGACTACTACGTCACCTACGTCGTGAGTGCCGAGGTCGGCCTGATTCAGCGTTGGTTTGAGCGTGGGCTCACCGAATCGCCCGAGACCATGGCGCGCATTATGACGGTTATCGCCTTTGTGCGCCCCGGCGACCTGTATGGCCAACCCATCGATATCAACGTGCCGGAATACGGCATGAAGCTATTGAATCTGCAGCTCGAGGACGCGGTCGACACCACCGCAACCGTCGAGTCCAACAACTAAGAGGAGAGACAATGAGCAAACTCGTCGAGGGCATTAAAGACCGTGTGGTCGCTGCCGCACGCGAGGCCGCGCCCGCCGTGGTGGACGCCGCGCAGAAGGCCGCGACCGCGGCTGCCGAGAAAGTTGCTGAGGCAGTTGCCGATGCCAAGAAAACGGCAGGGGAGACGTCCGTCGCTAGCGAGCCCGCCACCGCCGCTGAGCCCCTAGCCGCCACCGCCCAGGCCCCCGAAGGCGCGATCTTCAACCCCGAGGCCGCCCGCGGCAACCTGCACCTGGGCATCGACGTGGGCTCCACCACCGTTAAGCTCGCTGTGCTCAACGACGACAACCAGATTGTCTACGCCAAGTACCAGCGTCACCACACCGACGTCCGCGCTTGCGCCCGCGACCTGTTCGAGGGTGCCGCGACCGTGCTGCCGACGGCCCAAATGACCTGCGCCATTACCGGCTCGGGCGGCCTGCTGCTGTCCCAGTGGCTCGACCTGGAGTTTGTCCAGGAGGTCATCGCCAGCAAGCGTGCCGTCGAGACCCTCATCCCGGCCACCGATGTTGCCATCGAGCTGGGCGGCGAGGACGCCAAGATCATCTACTTCGACAACGGCATCGAGCAGCGCATGAACGGCACCTGCGCCGGCGGCACGGGCG
>CABUJN010000040.1:0-19655 GCA_902491935.1 uncultured Collinsella sp. | reverse complement strand
GCACGCTCTTCGGCACGAATCGCACGCGAAATCTGCGCGCGCGAAGGCCTCGACACCGTCGCGCTCTCGGGCGGCGTGTTCATGAACCGGCTTTTGCTTCAGCTCCTCACCCACGAACTCAAAGACGCCGGTCTTGCCGTCTTGGTCCCCCACGCCGTGCCCGTCAACGACGGCTGCATCGCCTACGGTCAGGCCGCCATCGCTCGCGCTCGCCTCGCGCAGACAACATCGCGATAGGCTGTTTTGCCAGCCTGCGCGCCGCCGTCTCACAGGTGTAACGCGTTTGCTCGTGACTCCCGCGAGCGCTACCATCAACTGATGGGTAATTAGGCGCCTATCCAGCGCAAAACGTATAAAAGGGGAACATTATGTGCCTTGCCGTTCCCGGTAAAGTGGTCAAACGCGACGACGACCTTAAGGCGACCGTCGACATGATGGGCATCGAGCGCCCCGTTTCGCTGCGCCTCGTGCCGACGGCACAGGAAGGCGACTATATTCTCGTGCACGCCGGCTTTGGCATTCAAATTGTCGACGAGCAGGAGGCGCAGGAGACGCTCGACCTGGTCAACACCATGACCGAGCTGGCCGAAGAGGACCAGCTCGTCACCAACCCGGCCGAGGCATACTAGTGACGGCGGTGCAGCCGGTTCGCTCCGGTATCGACTTTTCGGCATTTCGCGACCCCAGGCTGGCTCGCGAGCTCATCGATCGTATTCATGAGCTTGTCGGCAACCGCAGTATCAACCTTATGGAAGTCTGCGGCACGCATACCGTGAGCATCGGGCGCTATGGTTTTCGCTCCATTATGCCTGCCGGGCTCAAACTGCTGAGCGGTCCGGGTTGCCCCGTCTGTGTTACCGCCAACCGCGATATCGACCATGCAATCGCGCTCGCCAAGATGGACGGCGCCATCATCACCACCTTTGGCGACATGATGCGCGTGCCCGGATCGTCCACCTCGCTCGCTGCGCAAAAGGCGGCAGGACGCGACATCCGCATCGTCTACTCCCCGCTCGATGCACTCGATATCGCCGAACACAACCCCGATCGCCCGGTCATCTTTATGGGCGTCGGCTTTGAGACCACGACGCCCACCATCGCCGCCGCCATTTTGGAGGCCGATGCACGCGGACTCCAGAACTTCTCGGTCTATTGCGCCCACAAGACCACGCCGCCGGCGCTGCGCGCGATCTCCAACGACCCCGAGACGACCATCGACGGCTTTATCCTGCCGGGCCACGTCGCCACCATCACGGGCCTGGCGCCCTTTAGCTTTTTGGTCGACGAGTTCAATACCCCGGGTGTGGTCACGGGATTTGAACCGGTCGATATCCTGCAGGGCATCTGCATGCTGGTCCAGATGGTTGTCGAGAACAGGCCGGCGATCGACAACGCCTACCGCCGTGGTGTCAATGCGAACGGCAACCCCGTTGCGCGCCAGCTGGTCGAGCAGGTGTTTGAGCCATGCAACACCACGTGGCGCGGGCTGGGGCCGATTGCCAACTCGGGCCTTTCCATCCGCCCCGAGTTCTCGCGCTTTGATGCCCGCACTCGCTTTGACGTGCCCGTTGAGACGACGGTCGAGCCGCGTGGGTGCCGCTGCGGCGACGTGCTGCGCGGGGCCATTACGCCGAGCGACTGCCCTCTGTTCGGCCACGCTTGTACACCCGAGCATCCCGTCGGCCCCTGCATGGTGAGCTCCGAGGGCAGCTGCGCAGCATATTTCCGCTACCGAGGCTAATGGGTTCCGCCGTTCTAACGAACGGCGGACCGGTCGACGCTGCGCCTCACCCATATAATTCCACCCACGATTGGAGTTTTCGATATGTCCCGTACTGCCACCGATAGCACTGTCCTGTTGGGCCACGGCTCTGGCGGTCAGATGATGAAACGCATCATCGATGAGGTCTTTTTGGATGCCTTTGGGTCGCCCGAGCTGCTCGAGGGCAACGATGCCGGCGTCGCCGCGCTGCCCGCGAGCGGGCGCATCGCCATGTCGACCGATAGCTTTGTAGTCTCGCCGCAGTTCTTCCCCGGTGGCAACATCGGCCGCCTCGCCGTGTGCGGAACCGTTAACGACGTCGCGACCTCGGGCGCCAACGTGCGCTACCTCTCATGCGGCTTTATCCTCGAAGAGGGCTATCCCATGGATAAGCTGCGTCAAATCGTGCAGACCATGGCCGAAACGGCGCGCGAGGCGGGCGTGTCCATAATCACCGGCGATACCAAGGTGGTCGAGCGCGGCGGGGCCGACGGCGTCTACATCAATACCGCCGGCGTGGGCGAGGTTCCCACGGGCGTGGCGCTCAGCGGCGCCAACTGCCAGCCCGGCGACGTTATCCTGGTGTCGGGCACACTGGGTGACCACGGTATCGCCATCATGAGCCAACGCGAGGGCCTGGCGTTTTCGAGCGGCATCGAAAGCGACGCCGCGCCGCTCAACCACCTGATAGCCGATGTGCTTGCCGCAGCCCCCGACACGCGCTGTTTCCGCGACCCCACGCGCGGTGGCCTGGCGTCCACGCTCAACGAGTTTGCCCAGGCCAGCGGCGTTGCCATGGAGGTCGACGAGGATGCCGTGCCCGTGCGCCCCGACGTGCAGGCAGCCTGCGAGATGCTCGGCTATGACGTGCTGCAGGTAGCAAACGAGGGCAAGATGGTCGCCGTGGTGCCGGCCGAACAGGCAGATGCGGCACTGGCCGCCATGCGCGCCGCCCGCTACGGCGAAAACGCCGCCATTATCGGCCGCGTTTTACCGCTTGCCAAGGGCGCCCGTCCCGCCGTGCGCGTACGCACCGGCTGGGGCTCGACCCGCATCCTCGACATGCTCGTGGGAGAGCAGCTGCCGAGGATTTGCTAGCGGCTGCTCTGCAAGCTGCCCAGCATCCGGCCACAATCGGCCCGCCCATTTTCACTGGGACGTTGGCCCACTCAAACTGCGGGGAGATGGAAGGGCCCTCCTGCCGAGCTGATCGGCAGGAGGGCCCTTCGCTTTGCAAAACCATACTCCTTGCAGTATTTACCTGTCAGGCAGACGCTCGCTACGCCGCGCGACGCTTGGTGTAGAAAAACCAGCCGCCGACGGCCGCGATACCGACGATGCCCACGGCAACACCGGCGATGGCAAAGCCGTTCGAGCCCGCGTCCGCAGCCTTGTTGGCGGCGCCGGCGCTCAACGCGGCGGTCTTGCCGGACGTGCCCGACTTTTTGCCGCTCTTGTCTGTCTTGCCGGCGACGGAAGACTCCGTCGAATCCTTCTTGCCGGATTCGGCCTCGGCCTTGGAATCGCCAGCTGCCTTGGCGCCCTCGCTCGAGGAAGCACCGGCCATCTTGGCGGCCACAGGAGCCATTACGCCCGCAAAACCGGCGGTCCCGTTGCCGGCACCGCCGTCCGACCCGGCACCCGGCGTCAGGACGCCCGGCGCCACCGCGGGCTTCTGCGGGTCCTTGCTGCTCGAGCCCTTGCCCGCCGTCACGGCCGTCTTCCAGGCAATCGTCTCTCCCGAGGAGACACGATACGTCGTGAGCGCGCGGAGCGCCTGCTCGGTCGCCATGGCGTTGGCCGCGCCGCCCTTGCTGTGCGCATAGCCGTTGCCGCCGTCCACGCGGTACAGGTCCAGCGCGCAGACCACGTTGGTCACGGCATTTGCAAACCCGTTAACGGGGTTGGCAGGGTCACGGTCGAGCGAAAGCAGCGCGAGGATCACCTGGGCATTGGCCTCGGCAGAACCGAAATCACAGGTGCCCGCGCTCATCTTGCCCTTGAGGTAGGAGAGGCCGTTCTCGATGGCAGCATCGACCTTGGTGTCGCCCTCATAGGGCGCCACGGCCTGGATCGCCATGGCCGTCAGGTCCACGTCGCCCAGACGCGTACCCTCCACGGCGTCGTCGCTGCCGAGAAGCTCGCAGACGGCGTCCGCGAGGCTCGCACGCGTCCAGGCAGAACCGGCGGGTACATCCGAGCCGCTCGCATTAAGCGCCATCAGCGCAAAGATCTTCTCGTTGGCGCGCGTCATATCGGTGCGGCTGCAGATGAGCTCGACCAGGTTGACGCCGTCATAGTCGGTGATGTCCTCGCCGATGGCGGAGAGGGCCAGCGCCACACGCTCGGTCTCAGTCAGAGCGCAGGTCGCACTCCCCCACTCGGCCTTGTGCTTGGCCAGCGAGGCGCGGTAGTTGTCGAGCAGCTTGGAATCGATCTTGCGGCCCGCCTTGGCAAAGTCGTAGATCTCCCACTCGTCGCCGTACTGGAAGGCGTCGGAGCTGCGGCGCACGTCGATGAACGCAGCGGCAGCATCGATGCCCGCCGAGGCGGACTCACTCGTGGCGGGGCTCGCGGCCACACCGGCCACGGTGATGCTAAGCGTCACGGGCTCGGCACCGGCGGTCGTGTCCACCGGCGTACCCGTCGCGACCACCGTGCCGGCCGAAAGCGCAGTCACTGTGTAGTCACTCGAGGCCACGTACAGGCCGTGATCGGGAGCGCCGTCGACGTGCTTCCAGGCGCCCTTCTCGATGCGGTCGATGCCCACGATACCCGAGGCGTCCTTGCCGTCGAGCGTCTTGAACGTCCAGGTGAGGCCGGGCTCGGTCACGCTCCAGCCGTCCGCGTCGTTTTTACCGGTAAAGGTCAGGTCGAGCTTTTGCGCCGAGCCGGCCTTGAGGTAGAGGCTGTCCGTGCCGGCCGTCACGCTCGCAAGCGGATTTTGGTAAGCATAAGTCACGTCGCACGACGCGTTGATGACCTTGCCATCGGCGTCCGTGTCGGGCAGCGTCGCGGTAAACGTGGTGGTGCCAGCCTTGTACGCCGTGTAGCCGATCTCGCCCGCGGTGGCATAGGCCGCCACAGCAGGATCGCTGCTCGTCACGGTAAAGTTGTCGCGGTTGGTGGCGTTGTCGGGCGCCACCACCGGGCGTGCGTGATCGGTCAAAAAAGCGCCGCGCTCGGAGAGCGGGTTGCGGCCCTGCAGGTAGACGGTGGCGCCGTCCTCGTTATAGCCCATCGAGATGGACGTGGCGGCCACGGCTTCTGACGTCAACGTCACGCTCTTGGAGCCAGCGCCCGCAGATGCGACGTCGCGCGGGGTAACGGTGATCGTGGCACTGCCGGCATGCTTGAAGTAAAAGCAGGCCGAGTAGTCGTTGCTGTAGATGGTCGTAGGATCGCTCGAGGCAAAGTGGAAGCGGCTGAACGAAACGGGCACGTACTCGTCCTTATCGGCGTCGACGTAATGCACGCGCACCTCGAGGTTGCGCACCTCGGAGCCCTGGACGGTAGCCGCACCATCGGTCACGTCGCTCACGGTGCCGTCGGAGGCACGATACCACAGCTCAAAGTCATCGAACTGTTTGGCCTTGGCCTTGATCTTGATGGTGGCCACGGTCTGCTCGGAACCATTGGCCTTATGCTCGGTGGCGGTCACCGTGCCGGTGGCGTTGTCGTAGATGTAGAGCTCGCCCGTGGACTCGTTGATACCGATGTTTCCGCGGTTGGCATCGTCGGTGCCCCAGGTGACGGTGCTCGTGGCCGGCACGCCCTTAAGCGCAAAGACGCCAAGTTTGCGGTAGGCGTTCACAGCGTCGGGCGAAACCTCGAGCATATGGTCGGCAACCGCCTGGCTGGTGCCGTCGTTGGCCGTGAAGCTCACGGTGTAGGTGTCGTCGGGCGTGGTATCCTCGGGCGCCTGGTAGCTGTTGCCCGAGCCAAAGACCGGCGTGCCATTTTTATCGATACCCCAGCTGCTGCCGTTGGCGCCGCGGTTAGCGTTGATGAGGTCGGCGAAGGCGTCGGTGGCCATGTCGGCCGGGTCGACGGCATAGGAGTTGACGAGCGCCGAGGTGGGGGCGTCCATCTTGTTGGTGAGGAATGCGCCCCAGTAGGTGTTGACGAGCTGGCCCGCGTTGTAGGTCGCGAACAGCGCGCCCGCCGTGCCCTCGGAGGTCGACACGCAGTTGGACACGATGCCGCCGTCGAGCGTGCGCGCAAAGCCCGCAACGCCCTTGCCGGTCACGCTCGTGGAGCAGTTGAGCACGGCGCCCTGCACACTGTTGCCCAGGGGGCCGAACGCCTTGCCGTCCGTCGCTTGCTTCAGTTTGCCGGCAAACGAGATGTTCTGCACCACGCCCGTGGAGGCAACGCCGCCCATGAGCGACTTCACGCCACCGCCGTTGGCGAAGGTGATGGTGTGGCCCTGGCCGTCGAGTGTGCCCGCAAGTATGCCCATGGGGGCAAAGAAGTACTCGTCATCGATGGTAATGTCGTTGTCGAGAACGTAATAGGCGTCGGCGTCGGCGGGTTTGAACTTGTTTTCGAGGTCGCTCTGCGAGCTCAGGTGCACTACGTTCTGCGGCTGAGCCACGGGCTCGGTGGGCTTGGGCTTCTCGAGCGCGGCAATGGCATCGGTGAGCGTCTTGGTTGCGGCGTTGACCTCGGCCTGCTTGGCGTCATCGTTGGCGTAGACGTCTTGAGCGCTCACAAGGGCCTCAGCGAGCTTCGACCAGCTCTCGGCCGTGTAGTCGTTCTCGATCTTGGCGTTGGCATCGTCAATCGCAGCCTTGAGGGCATCCTTGTTCACGACGACCGCAGCGCCGCCCGAGATCAGCACAGGCAAACCGCCCTGCGCAGACCAGGTAAAGCCGGTGGCAGGGGCATCGGTGTTGAGCTTATCGACCGAGGCCTGGGTCTTGAGGTCGTCGACAGAGATTTTGCTGCCAAAGGAAGAATCGACCTTGTAGCCGCACGCCTGATCGCCCGCAGTGAACAGATTGTTGGTCACGGTGCCAGACTGATACCAGGCAACGAGGCCGTAACCGCCAAAGGGCATGCCGCTGAGGCTGCCGGCGTAATACGAGTTGAGCACCGAACCGCCATCGAGCTTGCCTACAAGACCGGCAGCGTCAGCGAAAGTCCAATTGTCGTCAGAGGGGCTTGCCGTCGACCAGCACATTTGCACGGTACCCGAGCATGTGGTGGCGATAGGACCGTCGGTGCCAGAAATCGTCATCGAACCCGTCACGCCCAGATTCTGTACCGTACCAGCCACGCTCTTCGCCAGCGCCTTGCCGTTGAGCACGATGCTGTGGCCTTGGCCATCGAGCGTACCGGCCACGGTCTCGATCTGTTGGCCAGCCTCAAGGCTGATATTCGCCGCGAGCTTCACGACAGCCCCGGCCTCGATGGTGGTGGGCAGCTCATCGGCAAAAGAGACCATCACGGTCTCGCCGGCCTTGGCGACGCGCGCGCCGCGTGCCCGCTGAGCATCGGCATCCTCGTCGTCGATGTCCGCCGCGGCAGCAAGGCTCTCATCGGCAGACGGAGCGGCCTCGGAGCTCGCCTCGTCCGCCGATGCCTCGGCGCCTTCAGCACCCGTCTGCTCGTCCGCAGTGAAACTCGACTCGTCGGCATTCTCGGCAGTATCCGCCTGCTGCGAGGCCTGGGCCTGCGCCTGCACAGCGATCTCTGCCACGCCCTCGGCAAATGCCGACGTACCCGGCATCGACCAGACGAGCAGCGCCGAGAAAGCAGCGGCTCCTAGGCGCTTGAGCATAATGTTGTTTCGCGTCACCCGTTCTCCTTCTTTCGCGAACCTGCAATAGAGCCATGGCGAAGAAGGCGGGACAGGCGATACCCCGGCAGCACAAAGGCGCACGTCAGCCACCCTATCGGCAGCAAAACGCACGCTCAGCAGCACCCCTTGTAGACCGGAATCCAGCGGCAAACAGAGAGGCCCTCGGTTTCGAGAAGAGCGCGGGCAGGTAATCTGACTCGCGGGCGCGCCCGCATACAGTAACCGCCTTGCTCGGGATTCTCACCCGATTCCCCTTTATGCGCTCGCGCGCACCCGTGCTCCGGCTTCTATTTTTAATCGGAGGAAGTGTACGTTACCGCAGGTAAATCGGTCAACGCACTACACAAAAACCGCCATACCCGAGCCATACGGCTCCCGGATGGCCACCTATAGGCAGCCCATATCGCCAGCCGTCCACCGAGCCGTCCCTGCCCGCTCATTTTGCTTTAGCTCAAGCAAACGGTCCCGCACGATTACTCGTACGGGACCGTTTTTAGTTAGGGCTGTCGTCTATGACCCGCTCCGGTTAATTCGCACGCTTGCGGATAAGCACGGCCCCCATAACGGCCAGAACTCCAGCCACCGTCAGAAGCGCCACGGTCACCACAGACGAATCACCGGTCTTGGCAAGCCCTCCCTTGGTCGCCTTCTTGGCGGTATCGGTCTTGACGTCCGTCTTGACGTCCGTCTTCACATCCGTCTTCTGACCGGGCTTCTGCCCAGGCTCCTCCTGCGCAGCCTGCGTCACGGTCACCGTCGCTTCATCGGACGTGGAAACCAGCCCGGCAGCACTCGTCACCTCAACGCGATACACCTTTGAACCGACCTCGGTCGTCGCGGCGACGTACTCAGCCGCCGTCGCCCCGTCGATGGCAGAGAAGTTACCGTCCTCGCCCTTGACGAACCACTGGTAGGTAAGCTGGGCATCCGAGCCATCCACGCTGTCATCAACCGTCGCGGCAACGCTCAGCTTGGCCTCAGCGCCCTGAGCACACGTTACCGACTGCGGCTGAGCCGTGATGCTGGGAGCAACAAAAGCGGACGCGTACATAATCGGGGTCCGGGAGGTTCCATTCTCGGCGTCATAGTCGCTCGGCATAAACGCACTCGAGGTATCTCCCGCATTCACATAGGCGCGCATCTCATCGAGAAGCTTGGCCGCCTTGTTGTAGACCTGTTCGCTCACTGCGGCAAACGCCTTGTTGGCAAGGTCCGTGCGCTGATCGGCAGGGGTTGCCTGCATCAACCCGTCAACAACGTCCTGCTGGGCGATAACCTGCTTCTGAAGGACATCGAGGTAGGCGCGCACGTTCTCACCCATCGAGGCACGGTTGTTGTAGGCGAGCGTGTTGATGTCCATGAAGACGTAGTCGAGGTTCTTGCCGTCCTTTTCGACCAAAGCCTGCGCGACGTCGTCCTTGCGTCCTGTATAAGTGCCGTCCACCGTGTTCCACGCCGGGAAGTAGTCAGCCGGAACTTCCGTCAACAGCGCAGAGTAGCTGGGCAGGTACACGCTGAACTCGCAACGCGAAAGCGCTTCCCACTGAATCGTGGCGATATCACTGGAAAGGCCGGACCGAATCTGGAAGATATTGCCCTCGGTCGTCCTGTTGTTGCCGATGGCATACAGGGCACTGTTGAGATTGGCGTTGAGGCTGTCATCCTGCTCACCGCGGGCAGCGAGGGAACGCAACGCCGTGAACGTATCGGATTTGATGCCCGGCGTAAATGCCAGCTGCGGGTCGATGAGCGAGGTGACGCGACCCTGTTCATCAACGGTATAGTCCGTCTGAGGCGCAAGGGCAGCACCGAAGTAAGCACGTCCCTGGGCCAGGCGCGTATTCTGCGACGAACCCGAATTCTCCTTGCCATACGTCTTGAAGATGTTCGGCGTGCCGTCGTCATAGGTTACGAGAACGCCGTTGGACTCGGGCAGCGCCACGACATCGGCCGAGTGCAGGCACTGACTCTCATCGTCAAGATCGACCTTATACTGCAGGCCGCCGATGTTGGGATTAACGGACGCCACGTCGTCGCCCATCTTGACGGCAATCCACTGATGGCCCGAAAGCTGAGCGAAAATCCAGGTCTCGGTATTGTCGGCAATGACGATTTGGTTGCAGTCCTGAGAGCCATACTGATCGATGATGGCGCCGAGCTTCTCCACGCCGTCGCGCGCCGTGGACGAAACGCTCAACAGGTAGTCGGCCAGGTTATACTCGCCGATGCCCGTGTCGACAAGAGGGTCGATAGCATCGATTCCGTCGTTGTAATCCGTTGTGAGCGTCGCGGAAACGGAGACGCCGCGCTCGTTGGTGCCGGCCTCGGAATACACGCGGGACGCTGCCTCGTCGTCCTGGGCATCCCACTCATCGGGATTGTCACGAACATAGGTGTAACGATACGAGCGACCCTGATAGGTGTACTCAAAGCCGGTCCCCGGCACAGAATCGTTCTCGAAAGAACGGAAGACAGGGTTGTCGATCGGCTGCTGCACGCCAAAGGTCTTGCAGTAGCGAGGTGAATAGTCCTCGGCGCGGCCGACATAGGTATCGCCCGTCGTTGTCTGGTTCTTACCGATGTAAACCTGCGTGCAGGCGAGCGCGGGCGCGGGCATGGCAAGCACAAGCGCCGCGACTATGCCCCCCCTAAACGCCTTCTTAGCAAAAGCCGGTAACCTCATACGTTCTCCCCTCCACACGGAGCCCGAACTACCCACCAACAATATGCGTAATGAGAACACTTTAGCTGGGTAAATCGGATTGAATATGCAGTTATCAGCTTATCTTATGTGTTAAGGAAGTATGGACACGGCACTCGTAACAACCCGTGACCGGTCGTTTGCATCTGGCAGGCGGCATTCCCCGCAGGGTTGAACAGGCCGATAAGCCCCGTGCGCAAGATTGAGCGGGCCGAGTGTCCCCCGTGGGATTGAGGGGGCCAAATGTACCTGTTAGAGGCCATTTAAGCGTTTTAACGGGGACTTTTGGCCCCCTCAGTCCCACGGGGGACATTTGGCCCGCTCATGCCCGACTGGAACGGCACGCGCTATCATGGGTGCCGTTTTGATGAGTCATCTTGATGGGAGCGTACCTATGGCAGCTTTTTCCACCGTGATCTTTGACCTTGACGGCACCATCCTCAACACGCTCGAGGACCTGGCGGCCGCCGGCAACCATACCTGCGAGATGCACGGCTGGCCCACGTTTGCCGTAGACGAGTACCGCTACAAGGTGGGAAACGGCATGCTCAAGCTGGTCGAGCGCTTTATGCCCGCCGAGTATGCGGGCGACGGCCGTATGTTTGAGCAGACGCTTGCCGAGTTTAGGGCTTATTACGGCGAGCACAAGGAAGACCACACCGCACCGTACGCCGGCACGATCGAGATGCTCGACCGCCTGCGTGCCGCGGGCGTGCAGCTTGCCGTGCTCACCAACAAGGACCACGTCTCGGCGGCTCCGCTTATCGAGAAGTATTTTGGTTCCGAGCGCTTTGCGCTGGTACAGGGCCGTGTCGATGCGTTTCCGCCCAAGCCCGAAGCACCCGTTACGCTACATGTGATGGAAAAGCTGGGCGCCAATCCGGCAACCACGCTCTATGTGGGCGATTCCAATGTCGATATCCTGACCGGCCACAACGCTGGCCTTAAGAGTGCGGGCGTCAGCTGGGGCTTCCGCGGCCGCGCAGAGTTGGAGGCCGCCGGCGCCGACTACGTGGTGGACACCCAGGACGAGCTCGCGGCGCTGGTGCTTGGCGAGTAGCGGGGCTGTTGCTTCGACTCAGCCGCTGCGATTCTGTCGCGCGGAAAGTGCATCCCGTTTTAGCGCCAGATTCCGGGATGCGCTTTCCGGTTGAGCCTTGTCGGGGAAACGGCATCCCGTTTCAGAGCAATATTCCGGGTCGCGCTTTCCGCAACCCACCCCATCCGGAAAATGCGACCCACTATTCGGCCAAAAACCGGGTCGCGGTTTCCCAAACACTCGATGCAACGCTGGCACAAGGAGTGTCCCCAACTGCCGGCAGAAAAGGAACGTCCCCAAGTGCCGCCCCAATGACTACCATGGCAACGCCGCAGGTAGAGGACGGACAGCGAGCGGGCGCCAGAGCGAACAAATTGGCATGAAAAGAGGACGGCATAGACCTTCTGGTCATGCCGTCCTCTTTAAATGACAAGTTGTCGCTCTGGTGCCCGCGCAGCGTCGAGCAGTTGCGGCGTTTGGTAAAACGCCGCAACAAACTAGCTCAGCATTGCATCCATCATCTCGGAATTGACGGAGTCGTCGGCAGACCACTCGCCGTCGTCGTTGCAGGTGTACTTGAAGATAACCGTGGTCTTCCTGGGCTCGGTGGCCTTGGTCACATCGACCATAACCTGACCGGCCATCTTGTACAGCTCGTCATCGGAGGGAACCGTATCAAGCGCGGCGACCTTCTCCTGATACTGGGTGGAGAAGTCCTCGACGATCTTGTTCATGGACTTGCAGGTGATGGAGACCTCGGCGGTCGCGACGCCCTTGTCCTCGTCGACCGTCACGTCGCCGATCTTGTAGTCAAAGCCCTCGAGATAGGTCTTGGCATACTCCTTGGGATCGATACCCAGCTGCTCGAACTCGTCGCCCGAAGCCTCCTCCAGGCCAGAAAGGAACTCGTCGCCACCGTTCTTGACCTCGTCAAACTGAGTCGTAAGATCCTCGGTGATGAGCTCCTCAACCGAAGGACCTCCACAGCCGGAAAGCACGACCACGCATGCAACCAAAACGGCCATGAGGGGCGCAAGCAGCAGCTTCTTTTTCATGTTGTTCCTCCCAATGAGCGGCACCGCGCTTCCCAGACGCGGCGCACGTTGTAATAAGTAAGCCCATACTATCCACTTATTAACACCCTCGACGGCACGAAGGCGCGGTCGGTTCGTTTTAGCGTCCGAACGGTTTGCGAGCCCGCCCAACGTGCAATAAAACGCTTCCCCGCGGTGCAATAAAAAAGGTGGCCGGACAACCCGACCACCCTTGCACATCCTTATGTTGCCGCAGTCTACTTGCGGACGACCTTGACGATGGCGTCACCGGCGGCGACAGCGGAGTCGGCCTCGACGGCGAGCTCGACATCGGCAAACTCGGCGGTGTTGGACACAGCCACCACGACGCAGTCCTTGTAACCGGCAGCGGCGATCTTGGCGCGGTCGATCTTGAGCATGGGCTGGCCAGCCTTCACGACGTCGTCGGCCTTGACGAAGCCCTCAAAGCCGTCGCCGTTCATGTTGACGGTATCGACGCCAACGTGCACCAGGACCTCGATGCCGCTATCGGACTGCAGGCCCACGGCGTGACCCATGGTAACGGTCACCTTGCCGTCGCAGGGAGCATAGACCAGGTCGTCCTCGGGCCACACGGCGCAGCCCTTGCCCAGGACCTCGCCACCAAAGACGGGATCGGGCACGTCGGCCATCTTGATGACCTTGCCCTTGACGGGCGAGCACAGCACGTCGGCGCCGGCAGAAGCAGAGATGGAGGACGGAGCAGCAGCTACCGCGGGCTCAGCCTTCTTCTTGAACATGTCAAACAGACCCATACGTTTTCTCCTCTTGATTAAGCGCAACGTTTTGCGCATGCCTATGGTGATTATAGTGCCAAATGGCCAAAATACTAAGGCGAGGGTTCGAATCGCAAGCCCTTCCAAGCCCTTCCCAAAACCTTTTCCCCAGTGGCGCTCATATTGTCGATTAATCCAGGCCCTCGGCACCGTTGGACTTGATGATCTTCTGGTAGGCGTAGAAGCTGTCCTTGCGGCGGCGCTCGTAGGTACCGGTGCCGTCGTCGTACTTATCGACGTGAATGAAGCCGTAGCGCTTGCGCATCTCGCCGGTGCCGGCGGAAACCAGGTCGATGGGGCCCCACCAGGTGTAGGCGATCAGGTCGACGCCGTCAGCAATGGCCTCGCCCATGGCCTTGACGTGGCTCTGCAAGTAGGCGATGCGATACGGGTCATGGATGGAGCCGTCCTCCTCGACCTCGTCGTAGGCGCCCATGCCGTTCTCGACCACCATCAGCGGAATCTCGTAGCGGGCGTAAATCTCGTTGAGGGCGATGCGCAGACCCAGCGGATCGATCTGCCAGCCCCAGTCGGTGGACTCCAGATAGGGGTTCTTGCCGCCAAAGGTCATGTTGCCCTCGGTCATCTCGTGATCCTTGTGGGTGCCCACGGTGCCGGACATGTAGTAGCTAAAGGTGTAGAAATCGACCTTGCCGTCGGCGATATCCTGCAGGTCACCGTCCTCCATCACGAGCTCGACATCGTTCTCGGCCCAGAAGCGCTTGGCATAGAACGGATACTTGCCGCGCACCTGCACGTCGGAGCAGTACCAGTTCATGGAGTTCATCTGCTGCTGCGTGGCGAACACGTCGGCCGGATCGCACGTGGCGGCATAGGAGAGGATGAAGCAGTCCATGTTGCCCATCTTAAACTGCGGATAGTGCTCGTGGGCATAGCGCACGACGCGGCCGCTGGCGACAAACTGGTGATGCAGCGCCTGCATACGGGCCTGCGGCGTAGTATGGACCGCCGAAGCCGGGCCCTCAAAGCCCTGAATCATGCTGGTCTCAAAGAGGTTGCCCATGTCCTGGGTGCCGCAGTTGATCTCGTTGAAGGTGAGCCAGAACTTGACCTTGTCCTGATAGCGGTCGAATACGGTCTGGCAGTACTTCTCAAAGAAGCCGATGAGCTCGCGGCTCGCCCAGCCGTTGTACTTCTCGACCAGGTGATAGGGCATCTCGTAGTGCGACAGGGTCACGAGCGGCTCGATATTGTGAGCGCGCAGGCAGTCGAAGACGCGGTCGTAGAAGGCGAGACCGGCCTCGTTGGGCTCGGCGTCGTCGCCGTTGGGGAAGATGCGGCTCCAAGAGATGGACATGCGGAACATGGTAAAGCCCATCTCGGCGAACAGCGCGATATCCTCCTCGTAGTGATGGTAGAAATCGATGCCGTCATGGTTGGGGTAGAAGCGGTTGGGGTCGATGTCGATCGTAATCTGGCGCGGCTCCTTGTAGCTGCCGCCCAAGAAATGGTCGTCGACGGAAGGACCACGGCCGTCCACGTTCCAAGCGCCCTCAAACTGATTGGCGGCGGTAGCGCCACCCCAATAGAAACCCTCGGGGAACTTGATGTTTGCCATGAGCATCTCCTTTGCATCGCGGTTCGATAAGCCGAGTATCGCCCACGCACGCGACAGGCAGGGGCAGGGGTGCCAAACCCGACACTTCTTTTCGCAGCGGCACCCCGCCGCCACCCCGCCCCTGACACTTCCTGATACCTGCCAAAAAGGGACAGGTTTATTTTGGTCGGTTTTATCTGGGCAAACGCTGGCGATACGCTGCCGGCGTGCAGCCATAGCGCTCGGCAAACTTTTTGTAGAAGAAGCTCATGTTGGCGTAGCCGGCCTCGCGCGCCGCGGCTTCCGCAGTGGAGCCGGCGTCGAGCAGTGTTGCCGCGCGTGTCAGGCGACTCTCCTGCACGAGCTGCATAAACGTGCGCCCCGACTGCCGTTTGAGCAGCGCGCTTGCGTAGTTGGGACTCAGATGGAGGTGGCGAGCTACGTCCTCGAGCGTACAATCGCAGGCATGGCGCTCGATGTATCCCACGGCGGCCGCGACCTGCGCCGAAGGCAGCCTGGGCATGTCCGCCTGCAGCAGCGATGTCTCATAGCTTTGCATAAGTTCGACCAGCAGCAACTCAAACAGCCTCGACACGATCTGGGGACTCGCCGCCGTCGGCTCCAGAAGCTCGCACAGCATCTCCTGCATATATCGGCGCACGCGGCGGCTGTTGACCGCGCAGAAATGCACATGACCGCGGTGGTCGGTTTCGTCATTGAGGGCATTAATGAGGAACTGCGAGACGGTGCTTGACGGCGACAGGCTCTGTTCTAGGCTGCGGTGCAACATCGGCCGCGAGATGACGATGCTCAGCATAATGTCATGCTCGCCGAGCTCGCCCACGGCATGTGGACAGGCCGCGTCGAGCAAGAGCACCTCGTTTTGAGCAAGCGTAAGCTGTTCGCCGTTGACGACCTGCGGCGCGTGCCCGCGATAGACATAGCTGATTTCGACATAATCGTGCACATGCTCCGGTACAGGGTTGAAGCGCGAGTTGCGCACGATTGATAGACCCTCGGGCATGCCTTCTTGGTGCAAGGCTTGCGTCGGGTCACCGATTTTATGGATATGTTTTTCACCGATACCCTGCTGATGACCCCAGCTGAACGCATCATTCCAGTCATAGCGGGCGCCCGCGTGGTAAGCACGCTCGCTGTCGGTCAGCTCGAGCAGAAGGCTGTCTAAATGCGTAAGATCCATGGCATCACAATCGTTGATTCGGTCATAATCTGCTGTGGTTTTGATATTAGCAGGACGGCGCGCTCGGCGTACTCTGACTTCAATCGATTTAAAAGGTTGGTTTTAGAGGAGTGGATATGGCGGCATACGACAACCATGTGCTTCCGTTCTTGTGGCTCAAGGGCGAGGCGCGCGAGACGATTACCGAATACTTGGAGCAGATTGCCGGTGCGGACATCCGCGAGGTCTGCCTCGAATCACGCACGCACCCCGAGTTTTGTCGCGACGGCTGGTGGGCTGACCTGCGTTTTATCATCGGCGAGTGCAAGCGCTTGGGGTTGAAGATCTGGCTGCTCGACGACGCCCATTTCCCCACGGGCTACGCCAACGGCGCGCTTGCGGGCGAGAACGTCGACCCCGCGCTTAGGAAGACCGTGCTCAAACATCGCACGGTTACGGTCGTTGGTCCCCAGCCGTCCACGGTCATTAAGCTCGGCAATCTTATGGATCCCACGGAGCGCTTTGTGGGCGCGGCGACTTTCGACGCCGCCGGCGCACCGCTCAATCTTGAGCTCTCCGTTGAGCAGGCCGACGGCACCCCCGCCCGCCTGCGTTTTGACGCGCCCGATGGCATCGCCACCGTCGAGCTCTACGTCACCAGCCAAAAAACCGGCTTTCGCGATGAGTACATCAACATGGTCGACGCCGATTCGTGCCGTGTGCTGATCGACGCCGTCTACGAGCCCACGTTTGAGCATCTGGGCGACGAATTCGGCCGCACCATCCTGGGCTTCTTTACCGATGAGCCCGGCTTTATGAACGAAAAGGGAACCACCCTCGATGACGCCTCTACCAGCAGCTTTATCGGAAGAGGCGACCTGGCGCTGCCGTGGTCGGACGAGCTTGCCCGCCGTTTGCACGAGGCGTTGGGCGCGAGCTGGCTCACCAAGCTACACGGCCTTTGGACACGCGAGGCAGATGGCGCCCGAGTCCGTCACACCTACATGGACATTGCCACGCAACTCTACCGTGCATGCTTTGACGAGCAGATTGGCGACTGGTGCCGCGAGCACGGCGTCATGCATATCGGACATGTGATTGAGGACAAGAGTTGCCACACGCGCCTGGGCCAGGGCGCCGGACACTACTTCCGCGCGGTCGCCGGGCAGGATATGGCGGGCATCGACGTTGTCATCAACCAGCTCGCCCCCGGCATCGACCACGGGCGCTACAACTACTTCCGCGGCGCGTGGAACATGGAGTTCTTTACCTACGCGCTTGCCAAGCTGGGCTCTTCGGCCGCGCGTCTCGACCCAAAAAAGCAGGGGCGCTGCATGGCCGAGGTCTTTGGCGCCTTCGGCTGGCACGAGGGCCTGCGCGAGATGAAATGGATCGCCGACCACATGCTCGTCCGCGGTATTAACTGGTTTACGCCGCACGCATTTAGCATGGCGCCCTTCCCCGATTGGGACTGTCCGCCGCACTTTTACGCACACGGAAACAATCCGCAATGGCCGCACTTTGGCCAGCTCATGAGCTATATGAACCGTACGGCAACGCTGCTATCGGGAGGCAGCGCCGCGCATCCCGTCGCCATCCTGTACCACGCCGATGCCGAGTGGGCCGGCAGCGCCATGCCTATCGAGCGCGTGGCTGCCGAGCTCACGCGTGTGCAGATCGACTTTGATTTTGTGCCCGCCGAGGCTTTTGAGGATGAGGGCCGTTACGAGGTTTCGATTGCCGATGGAATGCTTACCGTAAACGATTGTCGTTACCAGGCGTTTGTTATGCCCGGAGCTTCATTTATTGGCTCGGCGACGGCGCAGGCCGTAAGGCGCATGCTGGCGGCGGGCGTTATGGTCCTCGCCGTCGACGAGGTGCCGAGCACGCTTTACGACGCCGATGGCGTGGCTGAACTGGGTGAACTTGCAGCGACTCCGTTTGCCGATATGGCGGGCGTGCTGGCGAGCGTTGGGCTGCAGACGGTTGTCACCGACACGCCCCAGCCCTGGTTGCGCGCGCTTCGCTACGAGCACGCCGGCGAGACCTACGTCATGCTGGTCAACGAACACCCGCACGAGCGCATCGACTGCACAGTTAAGCTCGCGCAGGGCGAGCGACTTTGCGGCACGCGCCTCGACCTGTTGAACGGCACCGATCCCGTTGCGTTTGACGGAACGCTTGAGCTCGCACCCTTCGAGAGCTGCTTCGTTGCCTTGGAGACGGACGGCGAGCTTGAGTCCAGGGACGGCGCGGACATGGGCTCGAGCGATGCGCTCGCCCTCGACATCAACGGCCCTTGGACCGTCGCCCTCTCCCCTGCCGGCGTCGGAACCTTTGGCGCCCCGCAGGAACTCGAGCACTTGTGCGATCTCACGGCCGAGCGATTCCTCAATGCATGCGGGACGTTCCGCTATCGCACGTTGTTCGAGCTGGCGAACGTCCTTGCCGATGCCACAATCGACCTGGGAGATGTCTACGAAGTCGCGACACTTACGCTCGACGGACACCCGCTCGGCACACGCATCTGTCCGCCCTATCACTTTGCCATCGATCCTCTTGCTGCCGGCACGCACGAACTCACCGTCGACGTCATCAACACGCTCGATCATGCGATTCCCGATATCTTCGACCTCACCGAACCCGTCGCCCCGAGCGGCATCCTCGGTCCCGTTACCCTTTGCGGGCAAAACCTGCCAAAATAAACCTGTCCCTTTTTGGCAGGTTTGTTGAGTGTGGGAGTTCGCATGGATATCAAACGCAAGATTTCCGAGGCACAGGGCCTTACCCCTACCGAGCAACAACTCGGCATCTCGGCCCTTGCCATGGGCGAAGACGTCCGCGGGCTTTCCATTAAGGAATTTGCCGCGCGCGCCAACGTTTCGGTCGCGAGCGTTCACCGCTTTTGCAAAAAGCTCGGCCTCGAGGGATTCAAAGACCTCAAGGTCGAGCTCATCCGCCAGGCGACCGAGGCGGGCAACCGGCGCGACGTGGACATTAATTTTCCCTTCGATGCCACCTCCACCCCCGCGCAGGTGATGGAGCGCATGGAGGGGCTCTACCAGACCACCTTGGCCGAAACGCAGGAGCTGCTCGACCCCGCACAGCTCGACCAGGCCGCCAAGCTCGTCATGCGCGCCGGCACTGTGGACATCTACACGGGCTCGCATAACCTGTATCCAGCGGGAATGTTCCGCGATCGCTTGCTTTCCGCCGGCAAAAGCGCGACGTGCCACGACAGTATCGAGGCGCAGGTGCGCACGGCGCTCGCCTCGGGCCCCGACCATGTGGCAATCGTTATCTCCTACAGCGGCCTTGCCCCCAACCTCAGGGAGATCTTGCCAATCCTCAGCAGTCGACATGTCCCGGTCATCGTCATCGGCACCCCATACTGCGCCCGCATTCACCCCGGCTTTGCCGCCTATCTCACGGTGAGCGACCACGAGAGCATGACGCATCGCATCACGCAGTTCGCCAGCCACATCGCCGTGCAATACGTGCTCGATTCGCTCTATAGCAGCTACTTTGCCAAAGATTACGCCCGCTGCTCCGAGTTCTTAGAGCGCTCGTTTCCCTACACCCGCCTCCCCGGGCTCAAGTAGCGACGAGCGTGGATTTTTGGACACTCAGATAACGAGCGTGGATAATCTCCCACTTTGAGCCCGCACACAGGCCAAAACCGGGAGATTATCCACGCTCATTTTGGGTCCCCTGGGAACGCATGAGATCATTGGGGACGTTCTTAAACGACTAGTCAAAC